>CAZTHP010000029.1:0-28062 GCA_964613155.1 uncultured Lachnospiraceae bacterium
TATTGGGCATGGTGGTTGTCATGGACCCCTTTTGTTGGCGTATTTGTCGCACGTATTTCAAAAGGACGTACTATTCGAGAATTTGTAATCGGTGCCATTCTTGTTCCCACTTTTGTATCCACCATCTGGTTTTCTGTATTTGGCGGATTGGCAATTCATGCAGCCGATCATTTTTCTATGGAACAACTTGCTACGATTACTGCATCCTCTCAGACTGCACTATTCTATATTTTTGATCAATATCCCTTAGGGATGTTGTTATCAATTATTGCCATGATTTTATTGATTATTTTCTTTATTACATCCGCCGATTCCGCTACCTTCGTACTCGCAATGCTTACTTCGGGCGGAAATTTAAATCCCGCTAACAACAAGAAAATTTTCTGGGGTATACTCATGGCATTCGTTGCTTTTGCACTCATTCTCACCGGTGGAATTTCTGTGATTCAAACAATTTCCATTGTAATCGCATTCCCATTCCTGTTTATTTTATTTTTTATCTGTATAAGCTTGGTAATGGAATTGCGAAAATCGCATCAGCAACTCTAACGAAAAAGCTTCCAAAAAAATCAAAATTTCTTGCATTTTTACAAGAAAATCACCTAAAAGTTTCCAATTTCGCCCTTTTCATTTTTTGGTCAATCTGGTATAATTTATCCAGAATATAGGAGTATGCTGTAAATAAGGAATACAATCTGTCTCCACCCTGCATTCCTTATTTACGTCTACTCCAGAGAAGCTATTCTCGGGGGAATTTATATGAGTCTAGAAAAGAAACGCTTATTTGTCGAAACCACTTACAATATTTTGAACGAAGAAGGACCAGAAGGAATCAAAATTCGACGTCTTGCCAAAGAACTGGGATGTACCAGCACGGTAATCTATCGTTATTTTGACAACCTGGATCATTTGATCGCTCTGGCCTCAATTCGTTTTTTAGATGAATACATCACCGATTTCCGAAATCTGGTCAGTGATCCGGAGATTTTAACCGATCCTTACGGTCTGAATCTGCGCATGTGGGACTGCCTTGGACATCACGCCTTTAAAAATATTCCGATCTATGAGAATCTTTTTTTCGGACAGTATCAGCACTCACTGGGGGAAGTGATTTTTGAATACTATCAGCTGTTTTTGGATGACAGCAAGCAGGATTTCGACGGCTATTCCGTAAGTATCTTATTTAATGATGACCTGTTCCAGCGTGACTACGTTCTGTTAAGAAGGGCAGCTTCTATGGGAACGATCACAATTCAGGAAGCAGAGTCTCTCAGCCAGATGGAAACCTATATTTTCCACGGAATCCTGTTAAAGTACAAACCCGATTACAAGCTGCCAGACACACCTGCTAAAGCAACTGCGGAATTTCACAAATTGCTTTATGAACTTGCAGATAAATATCGTTAAGCGCGATCTCCGGTTTACTTACACCGGGTTTTGCCTATTCACTTCCTTTCATTCAGACAAACATTCATTCAGACAAACAGACAAAACAGTGCCGGAAAGGGTTGGCTGCATTCCAACTCCTTCCGGCACTCTTCTTCACTCCACTTATTTACTTTTCGCTAGGTATTTTTATTCCATTTCTGGATTTCCTGCTGTTGTGTGAATCTCAACTTCTTCCAAAACCGTGTGATTCACCATTTTTTCTTCGGCTTTATCTGCTGCTTCAACTTTAGTTTCTATTTCAACGTGTTTTTTCGGCATTTCTTCGCATAATGCTTTTACAATACCAACACACGCAATGATCATAATGATAACAAACGGAAACGCTACTGCTATCGATGCGGTCTGCAATGCTTTGATTCCGCCTGATAAAAGCAGAACATATGCAATGGCAGCCTGTACAATTCCCCAAACAATTTTCTTACGGTTCGGAGGATTTTCATTTCCTTCTGAGGTCAACATGGATAATACAAAGGTTGCAGAGTCTGCTGATGTAATAAAGAATGTGACTAGAAGTACGATTGCTACAATTGATAGGATTTTTCCTAAAGGATATTGATTTAAGATCACAAATAATGCTGTTTCTGGAACTGCTGCAATCTGACTTAATTCTTCTAAAGTAAATGCGCTTGCTGCATTTATCGCGTCTCCGCCAAATACAGAGAACCAGATCAAAGAGGCAACACAGGGTACCAGAATAACACCAATGATAAATTCTCGAATGGTACGTCCTCTTGAAATTCTGGCAATGAAAATACCAACAAAAGGAGCCCATGCAATCCACCATGCCCAGTAAAAGATCCGCCAAGCCATCGTCCAGCTCTGATCTTCATAAGGGAACAGATTTAAGCTATCTGAAATGAAATGTGTAACATAGTCACCTACTCCTGTGACAAAAATCTCCAAAATATCACCGGAAGGCCCTATGATGAAACAAAGAACCAGCAAGCCGATCGCCAGATAAAGATTGAAATTCGATAAAATTTTAATTCCTTTATCCAATCCGCTGGTTGCACTTAATAAATAGATACAGCAAATGATGGAAATAAATAAAAGCCACACTCTGGCATTACTCGGAAATCCATATAAATAATTCAATCCGCCGCAGATCTGGAGGCATCCCATACCCAGAGATGTCGCAACACCTGCAACTGATACGATTACCGCAAAAATATCAATCACTTTGCCCAGAGGCCCTTTTACGCCTTTTTCACCCAATAACGGTGCGAATAAACTACTGAT
The DNA here is from genome assembly GCA_964613155.1 of uncultured Lachnospiraceae bacterium. GTDB lineage: Bacteria > Bacillota > Clostridia > Lachnospirales > Lachnospiraceae > TWA4. The sequence goes on from CAZTHP010000029.1 coordinate 2,689, forward strand.
CAAGCCCGGCATATTCTTACGAAATTGGAAATACGCCAGTCCAAGACCAATGATCGCATATGCTGCCCAGGGATGAATTCCCCAATGCATAAAACTGGAACGGATGGAAAATCTTGCCGCTTCTACACTTCCCGGCTCGATTCCAGCTGCTGGTGACACGTAATGGGATAATGGTTCTGAAATCCCCCAGAATACCAATCCTACGCCCATTCCGGCGCAAAACAGCATTGCAAACCAGGAAACCGTACTGTACTGCGGTTTGGAATCATCCGGCCCCAAACGAATGGAACCAAAACGACTAAATGCCAGCCATAAACTAAACACCACAAATCCTAACATAGCCAGTAAATACAGCCACGAACACTTATCCTCTATTAATCCCAGTAAATTGGCAGCCACTTCTGAAAACGCTTCGCTGTTCAACGCTCCCGCCAAAACAATGCAGATAGAAACAAATAAAGAAACACAAAATACCGTCTGGTTTCCACGTTTCTCATTCTTTCCATTTGCCTGTTTCCTATCTTTCGTCATCAGGACACCTTCTTTCTTTCAATTAAATTGGACACTCCGTGCACAGACCTATCTTCTCCGTACAACATTGTCCGGATTTTCTGGTAAATGCTCTAACGAGATTAAACACACTTTGCGAGTTTCTTCGTGAGTTCTTTGCAAAAAATTTGCAAATCTCCCACGATCGCAGTCGTCACCAAATCTTGTGCAAGCACAGGTTTTGGCTCGTTACTCTCGTAAAACATCCGACAGAAATGGCTCCCTAATCCATTTCTGTCGGTGCTGCGTTTCTCATATGACTGCTTCTTCGAAGCGTTTTTGCTTTGGCGTTTGCTTTTTTAAAGCATTTTCGCCTGCTGTCACTCTTTATTCAAGAGCTTCCAATCTTTTACTCTATACGATGATTGCTTCTTAAAAATCTCCCGCCTGACGCAACTGCTTCTCCAAAGGTTTCTGTCTTATGTATGTTTTATTGTTACACGCTTATCAGCATGTGCTTCTTACATGTTTTCTAACTTGTTGATCAGATCCTGTTCAACACCGCGGTTCAGTAAGATTTCATGCATCTTATCGATAACAGCGGGATCCAGTTCAGGCTGTACATAGGAGTTCAGCATTCTGTCGATCTTAGCCTGGATGTTGTTTTCCAGAGCGTTGCCGGGATCTTCAACAGTACCTCTTACAGAGATTTCAGGTGTTAAGGGTTCTACTCTACAGAATTCGAATGTATGATCTTCTGTCAGGTATACGCCATCCTGTCCAACTTCGTCGATCAGATCTTCCGGAATGGTATCTTCGTTGATGTCGAAGTAACGATGATATCTGTTTACGAAATCGATAACTTCGAAGTCAACGATCAGTTTTTCGTAAGACATGCTTGCGTAAGCATCCATAATACCAGCTGCGTGGATCATGAAGTTGATGTTTGCATCGCGGCAAGCTTTGAATGTGATCATAGATTCGTAACCAGCCTGTGCATTTACTTTCTTAGCATCGGATAAGCAGCCGCCTGCACGACTGGGGATACCGTAGAAGTCTGCCAGTTTACCAGTCTGGTTGTAGCAGATAGCACCTTCAGGAGATCCGATTGCTGTAGCACCGCTTCTCATATCAGCAGTTGTTGTTTCACAGCCGTAAACAACAGGTGTACCAGGACGGATCATCTGGCATAATGCGATACCAGCAAGGATTTCTGCGTTAGACAGAGCCATAGAACCAGCCAGTGTAACAGGGCTTGTAGAACCAGCCTGTCCCAGAGAACCGATGATAACGGGCTGACCATTCTTAACGAACTCGAATAAGCTTTCTGTCATAACGTTTGTCAGCTGGAGAGGAGTTACAGTGTTGATCAGAGTGATCAGACGAGGATATTTCTTGAATTCTTCTTCTCCGCCGAATGCAGCTTTTGCCATTTCCATCATAGCTGCAACCTGAGGACCATCAGCTGTACCAGTCAGCATAACTTTATCTGAGTACAGATATGCCATGTAGAACATCAGTAATGTAGCGTTGTCTACCGGAATATCGCTGGGCTGTACGATGATACCACCGTTTACATCGAAGGAAGGCTGCTGATGATATAATTTAGCAAATTTAACGTAGTCTTCTACTACAGCTGCACGTTTTACGCCATCCATATCAACTACGAAGGGGCAGCCATAACCAGGAGCCGGATTTAAATGATCGCCACCAACAGTGATGTTGTGTTTCGGATTTCTAGCATACAGAGTAAATGCGTGAGGTGCTTTGTTTACCCAGTACATCAGCTGTTCTTCTGTGAAGCGTGCTACACCTTCTTCATCCACGTTGATACCATTGTCTTTTAATACTTTGATTGCTTCGGGATGTTCAAAACGCATACCTGTTTTAGCAAGGATACGCATGGATGCTTCATGGATCTGCTGTTCATAACTCTTTCTCATAATAATTACCTCCTGTTTGAACCGTGTTTCTTAATGTTCACTCTTTGTTTGTTTTGTTGTTTGTTTTGTTTATTTGTTTATTGTTTGTTGTAACTGCGGCACATTTCCTGCACGATACAAAATCTGTATAAGATCTGTGCCGCATTTGCGTTTGATTTTACGAAATAAGTTGTAAATATGTACGTCTTTTATCTCTTTGTGATTTCTTAAATCGGCCTTTTAATCTCTAAATCCATTTTGAATCCGCTTCTGAAATAAATTTTAACCCCAAAAATTGAATCTTATAATTTTTATTCGATTTTATTTAGAAGTTTTATTTATTAGAAGCAATTCCTATCTGAAAAATTCCTATTTGAAATTATCTTTCAGAATTATTTTTCACTTTTTCCCGGCATCAGACCTTCATCCACTGCATCTTTTGACAGTGTTTTGTAGATTGCTACACACATGAAGATCATAACGAACAGATACGGGAAAGCTGCTACGATAGAAGTAGTCTGCAGGATTTTCAGAACAGAAGTACCACCAGCGATAATGCAGATGATGGTTACGGCACCCTGTGCAATTCCCCATCCAGCTCTCAGCTTCTTATCCGGATCCATATTACCATGGTCAGTTAACATGGAAAGAACGAATGTTGCAGAGTTTGCAGAACCCAGGAAACTGAAGATGATCAGGATGATTCCTAAAGGTGCTGTGATCTGATATAACGGCAGTTCCTGAAGCAGTGCGAATAAACCAGTTGTATAGTCTGTATTTACAGCCTGTAAAATAGCTCCACCGCTGATTTCATTCAGGTTAAATGCAGCACCGCCGTAGATTCCCAACCAAATAAAGCTGAAGATTGCCGGTAAAATGCTGACTGTCAATAAGTACTGGCGTACGGTTCTGCCCTTGGAAACACGAGCACAGAACTGTCCACAGAAAGGAGCCCATGCAATCCACCATGCCCAGTAGAATACAGTCCAGCTGGAAAGGAAATCTTTATTTTCCATCCAAAGGCTTCTTTCGATGATTCCACCCAGATAACCACCAAATGTATTGGTAAATAAATCCAAGATTACAACGGCTCCGCCGAATACGAAGATGAAGATCATGAAAGCGATTGACATCCAAATCTTAATATCTGCGATCAGCTGAATACCTTTTTGCAGACCTGTGATCGTTGCAAAGGTAAAGCAAACTGTGATGATCGCAATTACGATACAAGTTAAGAAAGTACTGGTCTTCACACCGTAGATGTAGCTTAAACCACCTACAATCTGAGAAGCACCAAGACCAAGGCTGGTTGCTACACCAAAGATTGTTGCAAATACTGCTAAAATATCGATTGCTTTTCCGATGGGTCCTTTGACTCTTTCTTCACCGATCAGCGGTTCAAACGCTGAACTTACTAAGAACGGACGGTCTTTTTTGAAGGAAAAATATCCCAGCGCTAAACCGCCGATCGCGAAGATTACCCAGGGATGAAATCCCCAATGGAAGAATACTGATTCCATCGCTTCATACATAGCTGCTGCTGTTTCAGGTTCTGCTGTAGGCGGTGCGGAATAATGCATCAGCGGCTCTGCTACGGAGTAGAATACCAGACCAATTCCCATGGAACCACCGAACAGCATTGTAAACCACTGGAAATCGGAAAACTCCGGTTTGTCTTCAGGCTTTCCTAATTTCAATTTACCCATAGGGCTCAATGCGATAAATAAAGTAAAAATAATCATTGCAAATACAGTCAGTAAGAAGAACCAGCCAAATTTATCTGTTACAACGCTGAACAGCATATTGGCAACCGCTCCTAATGTAGTCGGGAAGAACGCTCCCAGAATTACAAAGACTGCAATGATCACCGCAGAAACGATCAATACGTGATTTTCTTTCTTTTTCTGCACTTTTCAATCCTCCTTTGTTTTCTCTTTGTTTGTGTTTCTTTGTTTTTTTCGTGTGCGTTTTGATGTTATCATGTTTTTTGCCGATTTGCGCATAATCAGTCTATTTTTTAGGCACTTCGCATGTAAATATGCATATTTTTTACTTCTTTTTGTTCAATTCATGCATCTTTTTCTTTGTTTTTGATGTTATCATGATAATCTTTTTCTCCTCAAAAGTCAATGGATGTTTTATACGATGTTATCATGATAACACCATTCTTTTTATAGTACATTTTCACATACACACTCTTTACTTATTCACAATCCACAAAAAGGAGCGATTCCCGCTCCACTTTTTTCCGACATCTTTCCCTATAACATTTCATGAGTGCATCCCTTCTGTTATCTATTTTTCCACCTAAATCATCCGTTTTTTTACTCAATCGATCTGCTTTCCCCCTAAACCATCTGGTTTTTCACTCAAACGATCTACTTCTCCACCTAAACGATCTGCTTTTTCACTCAAATTATCTACTTTTCCACCTAAACCATCTGGTTTTCCACTCAAATTATCCACTTTTCCAGCTAAATCATCCTGTTTTCTGCTCAGATCAACTTACAATCCAGCTAAACCTCTTTGTTTCCTGTTTAAATTATCTTGCCTTCCCCACTAATTTCCCGTACAATAAACATATCAACGCGTAAAATTGATCGATCTGGTGACACAATTCAGTCCCTATATCGGATCAACAAAGCCGTTTCCTGGATCAAACCACACAGAAACGCACAAAAATACGCTCAATCAGACCTCAATCAGACAAGGAGACTCTTATGTACAGCAAAGCATTCTGCAAAGTTTACAATGAATTTGGTTGGAATTATTTTCCAGAGGCATTTGGACCTCAATTACTGCAATGGATTCAGCAAAATCATTTAACCGTAAAAACCAGTATGGATCTCGCCTGTGGAACTGGTATTTTATGTCAGATTTTGCACGAAAATGGAATTGAAGCAGCGGGAATGGATTTTTCAGAAGGGATGATCGCCATTGCGAAAGAACGCTGCCCTGAAATTTCTTATGAAGTTGCCGATATGATCACCTACCGCCCGGACAAGGAATTTGATCTGGTCACCTGCACCGGCGATGCGATCAATCACATTACGGACCTTCACGATGTTGAACAGATTTTCCAAAATATTTATGGTTATCTGAAAAAAGGCGGACATTTTATCTTTGATATTCTTCATGAAAACACCGTTTCTCCAGAAGAATCCATCGACCTTGATTTCAGCGAAGAAGTCAAAGCCCAATTCTCCGTCACCCAGGACGAAACCACCGTAAATTTAAAAACAAAAGTTTACGAAAACGGAGAATTTCAATTCGAAGAAACAATTACCGAAACGGTTTATGACCCTAACGTGATCTGTGACCTGCTGCGCCGAAATGGATTCCAGATCGTACAATGCGCAGACCAGTTGATCGATGACGGTGAAAAACACGGTAATACCTGGTTTATTGTTGCGCAAAAATAAAGAACTGCACGAAAACTCATTGCATAAAAAAATCTCTGCCTGCTGTTTATACCGACCCCAATTTGTTAGATTTTTTAGTTTTTCATATCGAACTATTTGGGGACACCTCAGTTTCCAGCTCATTTGGCAGAGATTTTTCTGTTTTAAATTTCAATTATGATTTACAATATTCTCTTTCAATTCGCCTGCACACGAAAATCGATGCAATTCTTTCCATTGCTTTTATTTACAATGTTCTCTTTCAATTCGCCTGCGCACGAAAATCGATACAATTCTTTCCATTGCTTTTATTTACAATGTTCCTTTTCAATTCGCCTGCACACGAAAATCGATACAATTCTTTCCATTGCTTTTATTTACAATGTTCTCTTTCAATTCTCCTGCGCACGATCAAAAACGTAATAATATGTGCGCCTGCGGTCAGAAGCCAGCTGATCGGGTAGATGATGTAGACGGTTTCAATATTATGAAATGCATCAATTTGAAATACCGTTGCCAGCCACAGCAGTCTTGTCGCACAGGCTCCTAACAAAGACACGACCATCGGAATAAACGAATACCCGATTCCTCTAAGAGAACCTACCATCGTATCCATAATGCCGCAAAGTGGATAAAAACAGCCAATAATCCGAAGTCGTACCATTCCCGCTGCTACAACTGCTGCGCTCGTTGTATACAGAGAAAGCAGCATCGGACCGGTCATAACGGCACCAAAACTAAAAATCGAACCGATCACAACCGTACAGCCCTGTGCCGTCAGCAAAATCGGCGTGATCCGTTTATATTTTCCAGCACCATAGTTCTGGCTGGTAAATGAAATTGCTGCCTGATGGAAGGCATTGGTGGAAACATAAATAAATCCTTCGATATTCTGCGCTGCCGAATTTCCGGCGATTACAGTTGTTCCGAATAAATTGACAGAAGACTGAATAAAGACATTCGACAGTGAAAATAACGTTCCCTGGAAACCGGCCGGCAATCCAATCTGCAAAATAGCAAGAAATTTGCTTCGGGAAATCCGGATTTTCCTGGGATAGAGGCGAATCGATTCCTGTTCCTTCATCAGACAGCGAAATACCAGCACCGCTGAAACCGTCTGGGAAATCGTCGTAGCAAGACCTACGCCAAATACGCCCAATTTCAGTACAATGACAAAGAACAGATTAAAGCATACATTAATCACGCCTGCTGTCATCAGGTAATACAGCGGTCTTTTCGTATCACCGATCGCACGCAGGATCGCAGCTCCAAAGTTGTAGATCATCATCGATGTCATTCCGCAGAAATACACGCGCAGATAAATCACCGCCAATTCCCGCACTTCCTCAGGTGTCTGCATCAGCTTCAATAAAACTGGCGCACCCAAAACACCGATCACGGTCAAGAGCAAGCCACTGACAATACTCAACGCAATCGTCGTATGCACCGTATCCGACAACTCTTCTTTCTTTTTTGCCCCAAAATAACGGGCTGTCAGTACATTCGTTCCAACTGAGCATCCCATAAATAAATTCACCAGCAAATTGATCAAAGAAGATGTAGAGCCAACCGCAGCCAATGAGTGATCTCCGGCAAAACGTCCTACTACAATAATATCCGCTGCATTAAACAGAAGCTGCAGAAGACTGGACGCCATCAGCGGCAGGGCAAATAACAGCATCTTTTTCAAGATTGGCCCCTCGCACATATCCATCGAGTACTTTTTTGTAGTTGTTTTCAACACACATTCTCATCCCTTTTCCTATATTTTCGTATATTTGAAACAAAATACCGCTGATTGCCACGCCCTTTCTTGGCATTTTCCCCAATCAAAACAGCATTTTTCGCCTACATTATATCATTATCCCCTACAGTTGTCATGTAGTTGTGCACAGAATCGTCAAAACAAAACTTTTCTACAAAATTCCCCCATAGATTTCGTGAAGCTGTCATCTTGCATTTATCCGATTTTTTAGGTATGATAGATACTGCTGCTAGATACTGCCGGTTTTGCTTCGTTTCCAACCAACCTATTCGCGAAGCAATGCCCCTTTTCATAAGTGCAAGGCCAACATCTACGGCGGATTAAGGAACGATATGGAAACAAACTTACAGGAAGTGGGAAAGAAAAAATGAAGGCTTACAGAGATTTAACCAAACATGAATTATTAACATTAAAGGCAGCTTTAGAGGAAGAATACCAGACACTGGAATCCAAAGGGCTGAACCTGAATATGGCTCGTGGAAAACCTGGATTTTCACAATTGGCTCTTTCCATGCCCATGCTGGACATTTTCAACAGCAGCTCTGATATGAGAACCATCTTAGGCAATGACACCCGTAACTACGGCGATCTGGATGGTATCGGCGAATGCCGCCGTCTGATGGCAGATATGATGTCTGTCAAGAAGGATAATGTCGTAGTCTGCGGTAACTCCAGTTTGAATATTATGTACGATATGGTCTGCCACTCTATGGTAAAAGGTGTGAACGGATCAACACCCTGGTGCAAATTGGACAACGTAAAATTCCTCTGCCCCGTACCCGGATATGACAGACATTTTAAAATCACAGAATACTTCGGCATCGAAATGATCAACATTCCGTTACATGACGATGGTCCGGATATGGATTTAGTGGAACAGTATGTAAACCACGATCCCGCGGTAAAAGGAATCTGGTGTGTTCCGAAATATTCCAATCCAACCGGCATTTCTTATTCCGATGAAGTCGTAAAACGATTTGCCAATTTAAAACCCGCAGCAGAAGACTTCCGCATTTACTGGGATAACGCCTACTGTATCCATCATTTATATGAAGATACACAGGATGAAATTTTAAACATCCTGGAAGAATGTGAAAAAGCCGGCAATCCGAACATGGTCTACATGTTTGCATCTACCTCGAAGATTAGTTTCCCCGGCTCCGGTGTCTCCGCAATTGCATCTTCCCTGGAAAATATTGACTATATCCAGCGTCAGATGACTGTTCAGACGATCGGCCATGATAAGATCAATCAGCTCAGACATGCACGGTTTTTCAAAGATATCAACGGACTGAACGCGCATATGAAACAGCACGCAGAATTGCTCCGTCCTAAATTTGAAGCCGTTTTAAATACACTGGAATCCGAACTTTCCGGTTTGGAAATTGGCAGCTGGATCAAACCGCGCGGCGGCTATTTTATTTCCTTTAACGCCCTGCCCGGATGTGCAAAATCCATCGTTTCCAAGTGCAAAGACCTGGGCGTAGTGCTGACAGGCGCAGGTGCTACTTTCCCTTACGGCAAAGATCCGGAAGATTCCAATATCCGTATCGCACCGTCCTTCCCCACACCAGAGGAAATGGAAGAAGCTTCGAAAGTATTTGTCCTGTGCGTCAAACTCGCAAGCGTTGAAAAACTGTTAAGCGAACTGGCATAATTGCGCAGAAATTATCCCATCGTATCTAGATTACTGGACTTCGGATCAACTCCCTAAGCTCCGTCTTTGGACTGCGATGGAATTCAATCAAAAAGCCGATAAACAGAACCGTTCTGTTGTCTTTTTCGGACAAGAACCACTCTGTTTATCGGCTTTTTTCCGTCTTTCAGCCTGTTTTTCGTTAGCCAGCTTGCCCAAGCTTTTTAGCCGTTTTCAACCTGCAAGTTGGTCTAATCTTATCTAAATCTTCCAGTTTTCAAGTCTTCTTCCAGTTTCCACACTTGCCTAAGCTTAGCTAACCTTCTCAGCTTTTCATCTTTTTTCAGCTTTTAAGTCTTCTTCCAGTCTCCACGCTTGCCTACGCTCAGCTAAATTTCTCATCGTTTCCAGTATTTTTTAACCTGCAAACCGTTTTTGTATCACTAGATTTTTCTAATTTTTTAACCATTTCAAAACGAATCAAGGTTTCTCCACCTTATTACAGCGCACAGTTACGCGATTTTGATTTCCCAGCGTACAGGTAAATAACGTCAGATCCCAGTCTTCGTTTTCCATTTCTTCCACGGCTTCGGCGGACAGGATTTCCACGCCTGCGACTTCATAAGAAAAGGTATTTCCATCGACATCGGTAATGGTGATCTGATCTTTGCTGTGAAGTCCTCGTATCCGACCAAAATATGACCGATAATTATGCGCACATAGGATAAAATGTCCTTGATAAGCAGTGCCGCTGTAACGACAGGGAGCGATTTTTAAATTTGATGCACTCCATTGACTGAGAATCGGCAATTCCAGCTGCAAAGCCGGAATCTCCAACACCCCAATGTAATCCTGCCCTTGAATCGTTTTCACTGGCATTTCCATTTCTGGATTCAACTGATAATCGGGAATTTCCCGCTCCTGGGCAGCGTTTGGCGATGCATGTTCTTCCTCTGCTACAAGTGTAATCTGTGCCTTTAATTGACTTCGAACCGCCGCAGCCTCCTTCTTTGCCTGCCAGTCTTCATAAAAATTCGCTGCCGTCAAAAAGAGAGCTGCCGCGATCAGCAGCAGCCCTATTAAAATCCATCTGTTTCCACAGCGTTTCGGTTTCGGTTGTTGTTTTCGTTTTATGCTTCGCATTTTTTAAATCAAAACCTTTCCTTTGTCCTTTGCTTCTTTCTCCTGTTCATCCTGCATTTTAATCGTGCATTTCCTGTGCATTTCGTCTGCGGATCAGCCCAATTACAATGGAAGAAAGACCTGCACACAGCAAAAGCGGAATCGGCCACCAAAGCTGTCCCGTATTGGGAAGTTTTCCCGGTTTATCCGGCTTTGTAGGCGTATTGGGTGTATTTCCAGGTGGATTCGGTGTATCCGACGGCGGATTCGTGGTATCTTCCTCATAGGTATTCGTAAGCACAAAGGTCACACCATCCCGTGAAACCTCCGGCTGATACCCTTCGATTTCCTGTTCCACAATCGTCCACTGCGCATTTGCATCCAATGCCTCCCACGTATAACGCCAGTCATTTTCCGCATTCAGAGAAATCGTTTCATAAACTGCCCCATCACAAAGCAGCGAAACGTGGATTTCCTCCGGCCGTTTGTTTTCATGACCATCATCTTCCCAGACCTTCAAAACCTTACGTTTCACCGTCTCCGGCTTATCCGGATTTTCCGGCAGTTTAGACGGTTCCATCTTCGCAGAAACCACGACTTCATAAACCCATTCATTTTGCTCCCGATCCTGCTCCGGCAGCAGTACAAAAAATGGTGCGGCATCATACCGATAGCCATCCTGCACATGACGCTGCCCTAACACCAGATACAAACCCGGCACCAGACCATCTTTCCCTGTTTCCAAAGAAAATGTTCCATCTGCACCTGTTTTTCCCGAAGCAAAGGGGGTTATCTGATCACGAAGGACATATCCTTCCAACGTCAAAGCCTGTGTTCTCCAGGCATCATCATCTTTTCCGCGAATATTCACAAAATGCTTCTGAAATTCCTCTGTGGCGGTCAATTCTCCTGTTTCATCCGCAGCAGCAACCAGATACACATCAAAATTCACACCAACAAGAGGGATTTTCCCATTTTGACAGGAAATCGTAATCTTCATCTCACGATTCAAGTCAATACTTCCGGCAGCAAACGCAGCTGATGACATCAGCAAAACGAACACCGTTAGAAAAAGAAAACCTCTCGAAATTTGCCTGCAAATTCGCCTACCTTGTCCCATTCGCCTCATTTTCATCACCTCTGCGTCTCATTTCCCGGCTTATGTTTCCGTTTTTTCGGTATCAAAAGATGGATCAATAACAGCAGCAAGATGGGAATTGCGACCAAAGGAGCCACTAACAACGGTTCAATCTGTGCAGCATCTGCCGTCACACGAATCGTTCCCATCTGTTCCTGATTTTCAATTCGATAACCGCGCACCAGCAAACGATGTGTATTGATTCCGTAAGGGGTACACGTTACCAGCGTACAATAATCCTTTCCATCTTCTAGCATCAGCGCGTCAGTATCGCCCGGCTCTACAATTAAGATCCGATCCACTTCATATGTCAAAACCTCATCCAGAACCCGGATTAAAAAAATATCGCCCGCTTCTAATTGATCCAGATTGGTAAATAGCTTCGCACTGGGCAGTCCACGATGTCCCGAAAGCACACAATGTGTTCCCTCACCGCCTACCGGCAGACTGGACCAATCCAAATGCCCCACTGCGACCTGCAAAACCGAATCCTCTGTACCGTGATAAATCGGCAGACTCACATCAATCTCTGGAATTTCAATATATCCCATCACACCCATTCCCGAAAGATTCAGCTCCTGCTGATACTGCGCTTTCTGTTCTTCGGAAAGAGAAAAACTCGTCCCCTCTTCTGCCAACAGAGCATTGTATGCCTCAGCCGACTGCCAGATTTTCTGATAATCCTCTTTCCCCAGATTCGCCACCGACTCCGCATAACTCGCGATCGCCTTTGTCGAATGGAACGAATTCCAGTAATTACTGACACTGGGATACAGCAGTAAGGACAAACCCACAAGCAAGATCAGAACTAACACGATTGTCGTGAAATTGCCCTTCTGTTTCTTTTTCATCGGTAAGTCCTCCTGCCTCTCACAATTAAAATCCCTTGATCAATGATTTCTGAAACGGTTCAAATCGTTATAAACGTTTAAAATATTTAAACTGTTTGAACGATTTAAAAATATCAGTTATTACTGAGCGATTTAACAATCTTAGTTATCGTTCTTTACGCTCATACGTCTTCTGGTTACCAGTAAAACAGCAGCACCCAGAACTAATACACTACCAATGATGTAGAAGATTTGAGTACCCATACCACCAGTAGAAGGAAGCTCGGTACCGGACTGGTTGTTAACCTTTTCTACATGAGTAGTATATGTAAGTGTATCACTGCCTTCTGCTTCTGTAGCACCTTTAATCTCTACTTTTTTATCTTCAGCTAACTTATTATAACCATCGGGTGCTTTTATTTCTCGTAAGTAGTAAGTATCTGCATCCAGACCATCGATTGAAATTTTACCATCTGCATCAGTCGTTAAAATAGCAGTAGTAGGCCAGGTAATGACACCATTATCTGTGATTGTAGATATTTCCACCCAACCAGTCAGTTTACCACCTTCTACAGTAGCAACTTTATCTTTATTCTTATTTAACAGAACAAACTGTGCCCCTGCCAGAACATTGCTTTCATCGCCATTTGCATATTTCAAGATATCCATATCCCAGGTATATGTAGTCGTTGTGCTAGACGGTGTTGTTGTTGTATTACCTTCATCACCATATTCCAGTTTACTCTCATTCGGGTTACCCGGTAAACCTACCACTGCGTTTGCATTTAATGTAGCGGTATAAGAAATTACAATTTGATCATTTGCTTTTAAGGTATCACAGAATGCCTGTGTGAAAACTACTTCAAAAGTACAGTCATCGGTCAAATCAGTTGTTTTAACTGTATAATTACTTGCCTCCACAGCGGTACCATTTAATGTAATACCAGTTACAGAGCCAAAAGTCAGACCTGCTGACATCTTATCGTGGAATACATAATTTTCAGCACCTGCCTGTGCGGTAATGGTACTCTTAAAGTTTACAGTCTGCTTCAGATCAGCATCGTTTACAGAACCATAAGTACCAGGAGTAGAATCTTCTTCTACTTTCTTCTCGTTTGTAGGCGTTCCATTTTTTTCTTTAATGGTAACAGCCGGATTGGTTGTATCCAGAGAGCACAGTGTACCCAGTGTACTATCAACCAGGTAATAACCTAATTTCAAACCTGTAAATTCAACCGTTACCTTTTTAGTTTCTTCATCCATAAGAGCTGTTTTAGACGCATCAGCTGCTATACTCTTTGCTTTCGCATATGCCTGTGCCGCCTTTGCAAAAGCTGCTGCGTCTGCGCCTGTTACCCAGGTAACATAGCCCTGATCATCAATCGCTACATAAGTTGTCTGTGTTTTCAGCCATTCAGCCCATGCAGAGTTTGCTTTGTAGGAATATGCACCTGTCCCTGCATCATAGCTTTCCAGATACAGAATCTGATAGATGCTGTAGGTCTGTTCAGCCACCGCATTATCAATCGTGATTGAACCACCGGTTAAAGTTCCTTCCTGCGCAGCAAATGCAGTTGTAGTCATTGTCAAAATCATGACCATAGTCAGTAGAAAGCTGACGAATTTTTTTGTCTTTTTCATTCTTGAGTCATTCCTTTCTTCTTTTTTAGTTTGCTTTGTTAGCTTTTTTAAGTCTTCCGTCCCTACCTTCAAACACCCCAAATCACATTGGGCCAACTGCGCATTACAGTGGGAGGGGATGCCCGATTTCGATGTTTTTTGCTGCTTTTTGGTTCTTTTCGAATCCGGGTTTCCTCTATGTCCTGTATGCAGGTTCTTTTGACTTTTATTGAGAAAATGGAATCGCGTTACGATTCTATTTTTCTACGCGTTTTATGAAGATACCATAAGAGTACTGCGGCACTAAGGAGCAGTGTCATCCCTCCCAGGGTATATCCCATTGTACCAGAACCGCCAGTCTGCGGCAGTTCATAATATTGCAGACGGTTTGTAAAGGGAAGGGACTCATCCGTTGACAATGTCCACTCCTCTCCGTCTTTCCAAACCCCTGTAAGCGCAGCGGTTAGATCTGCACTTTCATCCGTGCCGTCCGTTTTCTTCTGTACGGTCACTTCCACGACGTACGATGATGCATCGTAGACTGTTCCCGCTTCGTTTCCTTTTGCCTCTGTTATCTTATAATAAAATGTTTTTGGAAGCTCTTTCCAGTCAGACTTTGCATAATTAATGGTAAATTGATTCGTCTGTACTTGAGAAGATGCCGATGAATCGGTTGAATCCCCCGAAAAGGCAAAGGTCAGAGTCTGCGTATAAGCAGGGTTTGTCGGAGTGGTTCCCGAAGAATCACTTACCTGTTCTAAGTTAATCGTATATTCATGTTTCAGACTGTCCGATTGTCCTGACCACACCAGGGTTTTCTGAACAGGAATCGTTACCGATGCACCTTTTTCCTGATTGTCCACCAAAACACGCACCACATTGCCGGTATTCTCATTGCGGATTGTACCGGTAACTCCCTCATCGGAAGCAACCGCATCTTGCTGATCGATCTGATACGTCACCTTATAATCCGATAAATCACCGATTTCTTTCACTGTAAAAACCGTACCCAACAAAATATTGGAAATTTCCGCTTTTTCTCCGGGTTTCAGCTGGATTCTGCCTTCCTCCAGAGAAGTTCTCGTTTCCTCCCCTACTTTGTACGTTGTTCCAGTCGGAAGCAGCTCTCCATCCAGTGTCACTTCAAATTGAAATGTTTTCGCACTGGAGGCTGTCGAACCGGCTGTCGAACTATTCGCATCCGAACCGCCATACGGTGTTACCTTCTTTTCAATCGCCAGGCCACCTGTCTTTCCCCGTGTAACCGTATTATTGAAGAAAAAGCTGGTATTTCCATCTGAGATATCTTTTACTGGACTATTCACCCCTGTAAACTTATCCGTACCAATCGTTACATCATAATTTTCCGTCTGAGACGTACCATCTACCTCAATTTTTCCATATTGGGAAAAGGCATCCGGATTCAACAATTCGCGAACATAATATTTTCCTTCGCTTTCTTTAATATCTCGGAACACCGCCGTTTGATTGGCTTTCAAAGTAAAGACACCGTTTTCATCAGTTGTCCCCTTGAGACCCAAATCATTTCCTTTTCCGTCGAAGATATCAAATGTTGTACCTGCTGGTATAAATAAACTGCCATCTTCTTTTAAAACCTGAAAACGGAAATCCGGATTTCCCAGCAATGCCTCATCACCTTCATCCACACTTAACTTTTTCGTAACGGAAATAACGTTTTTCTTTAATAACGGGAAGTTGAAGTTCATCCGGCATACACCAGAACCCGCGCCACGTTCCATATAATAGAAATTAAACGTGTGCGTCGTATAATCCTTAAAAGTTCCTTTCTCATTTAAGATGCTTGTATCCACTAAATCTGAAAACTTCACGGTTTTTGTAGCTGTTGTACTCACATCTCCTTTTGAGACATCCAGATCATAGTAACTAACCGTACCCTTTACAAAGTCGATCTGACCGCCAACATGACGATGAATACCTGATAAATCCAGGAATAAAACGCCATCTATGTAGACCCATACATCATCATCACCGGTAAAATAGAAAATCATCTTCTGTTTTCCATCTTTTCCTGTCAAACCATTGTGCGGCTGCATAAACTTCATCTTCATTTCCATACCAAAGAAGAAATCCGTCGGTTCATCAAAATCAATGGAATAGATGTTTTGTAGATCTGCATCTGAGGCAGTAAAACGCTTCGGAATCTTTGCTGACTCAAAGTATTCGTTAATACAATCTGCACTTGTCCAATCTGTTGTCTTCGTTTTCTCATACATTTTCTCATTCATTTTGGTAATAAACGTTTCCAAACTGGAAGACAGCGTATTATAGGCATTTCCCATACCTGCATTGTATTTATCCTTTGCACTAGCGGCTATACTTTTTAAATAAGAAGCATTAATCGTACTCGCCTGTGCACTCTGATGAACGATATCATTAAACGGCAAAAAGTTCCCGAATGGATACCAGAACACATTAGATGTAATCAATTGATTGTATAGCGTAAATGTATCTTTCCCTTTATTAAATTGTGCATGATTTTCCCGACTGTTAAACGTATACGCCCCTGTCGTTTCATTATATTTAAATAAGCCGTTGATACTATTCGTATTTTGCTTTACTGCATAATCACCATCGCTAAATAGATAACCAAGGCTCGTGCCATCTGCTAAAGCAGGCTGTCCATCCGTCCCCAATTGCTTTAACATTGCACCACTAATTGGACTATTGGCCGTATTGATAACCTGATTAATATCACCGCCTGGATTCGTCGTAACACCTGATTTTCCAGCTGCTAAATCTGCTGTAATATTGTTTCCGAAATTACTGCTCGCTGTACTAGATACTGTTTTTTGTCCTTCGTCCTGCTGGAATCCAGGATACTTATTATTTCCACTATATAGCTCATTAATATTATCGCCGTAATCATATAAATTCACTTCAATAATATCCGAAGTATCTGCACCTTTAACAGTCTTCAGACCCGTATTCGTTTTTTCCTCTTTTACAGGAGAACCAAAACTGATTTGTCCCAATCCCTCTTTACGATAGACACCTTGAGGAATTTGATAGTTAAATGAAACATTAACTGTATCGCCCTCTTTTATCGCTACCGATTTATCATTTCCATATAAAAGCAATACAAAGCCATCAGCTGTTTCTGCTTTGCAGCTACGTTTCGATTCTGCTTTGGTTATATATTTGGAAACATATAATTTTCCAGCTTCATTTTTTTCTACAATCACAGCATACCAATATGTAAACGACATTCCATTTAATATGTTTCCTTTTTCGTCAACTTCGCCAACGGAACCTCCGTATACAAGAATAGACGTATCTTTAGCTGTATATTTATTAATCTGGCAAATAGAAAGATTACCTGTTATTGCCATGGTTTCCACAGAATACAGCCATTCTAATTCCAGCAGTTTCTCCCGATTTGTAACCTGCTTCTGCAGTTTTTCGCCCAAATCTTCATAATATACATAGGCAGTTCGTGCCTGCTGATAGATGTCCTCGTAATAATTTTCATACGCTTCAGTGTCCTCGCCGGCTTCTAATTCTTCCAGCTTCGCTCCGATTTCTTCCGCGGTCGGCAGTTTTTCAATGAGGGCGATACAATGTTCTACACGATCTCCTATATCGACGGTTTCCTTTTTCATGCAGGCATCGCTGTGCGTATGTTCTACCTGATCGCAGATCAAGGTTTTGTTGTCTCCGGGTTCTTCTACTGATTTCAGACAGGCATCGGTATGCTGATGTTTGATTACCTGTAATTTTCCGCAAATCTGTTTTTTCCCCGTTTCGTCATAACAACCCGGATTGCTTTTGGACTGGTACGGCTGGTGCTCGTGTAAGATAATTTCTTCTTTTTCGCAGATTAATTTCGGTTCTGCCTTGGTTTGAGCAGCAGTGTCTGTTTGATCTTCGTTACAGGTTAAAATTTCCTTCCATTCATAACACGCATCGGTATGCTGGTGGTCGCTTTCTTCTCCACAAAGCAGCGTACCGTCTTTTGACCAGCAGGAATCCGTATGTTCGTGCTCTGTGCAGGTCAGATTGCCGCGCTTTTTCGTATAACAGTCTTTGGTGTGCTCATGGGCTTTTACGGTTTCTACTGCTTCATAACAGGAATCTTCATGCGTATGAAGCGTTTTTTCCGGAAGGTCACACCACAGATTTCCATCTTCATCATAACAATGACTGTCATGTTCGTGCACCACATAATCTGCATAACCGCAGATCAGGTTCTTTTCGTCATCCCAGCATTCCTTGGTATGCTGATGGATGTTTAACGTTTCCAATGTACAGACGGGTACTTGCTTTGTGACAGTTTCCTGCTGATAGCAAGCGTCAGAATGTACATGTTCTGGTATTTGACATTCTTTTTCCAGGGTAATTGCCGGTAAAATCAATGCATACGTAGTGCAGAATACTACGACTGCTGCTAACGCTGTGACAACCTGTCTCCAACGCTTTCTTCGCTGATGTGCTTTCGTATATTTTTCTGCATTCTGTAAATTCGCATCTTTCAACCACCTCACCTCTTTCTCTTTTTGGTTGATTTCTATATCCAATTATCGAATGTTCTATTTTGTTATCAAGTATTCGATTCGATTATCGAATACTTGATTCCAGTATCGATTCAATATTCGATTCTGTTAGCAAATACTTGATTCCAATATTCGATTCCGTTATCACTGAAGTGTGCCGAATTGCTCAAAGGGCCAGACACGGAATACGATTTTTCCAACAATCTGTTCTTCGGCAATACAGCCGATTTCCGTAGTTCGGGAATCCACTGATGTAGAGCGATGGTCGCCCATACAAAAGTAGCGGTTATCCGGCACTTGATACGGCAGTTCAATGTTACAGTCACCAAGTGCTTTTTCTTTCAAATACGGTTCATCCAGCAGACTGCCGTCCACATAAACATTGCCGTCTTCGTCGATATCGACCCATTGCCCCGGTCCTGCAATATAACGTTTGATCAAAATTTTATTTCCTAAATAAAAGGCTATTAAATCGCCTTGTTTAAAGTTGGAACCTTTTAACGAGATTACAATATCGCCTTCCATTAATGTCGGAGTCATGGACGAACCATAAATCCGCAGTACCGGCATCCAGATCGTTGCAACTAAAACCGCTGCGGCTGCTACTACGACTAAGGTGTAGATCGTACTGCGCAAAATGGCATAATAGCGCGAATAGTATTTGATCCGTTCCAGTTCAGCCCGAACTTGCTCGATTTCAGGCATATCCATATCTTTCTTCTGTCCCATAGATGTAACTGTTCATCCCTTTTTCTATAATTCTGGTTCACTATATAATTCCAAGTTATGTGATAATTCTGACTCTTTATATGATTTCAGGTCATTTGATAATTCTGGCTCACTGCATAATCCCAAGTTATTGTATGATTGCAGCCTATTTTATAATTCTGGTTTTTATAATTCTGAATTATTTTATGATTCTGGTTTATTTTCCACAATTACCGATAACAATTTTTCCAGCGCCGCGTGTTCCGTTACAAATGTCTGCAGTCTGCCGGACACTTCATCCCAATAGGCCTGGGATTCTTCCTTTGCCTTCTGTGTCTGCTCAGCACACTGGGCTTCCGTCTGTTCTTTCAACTGCGCACACTGCGTTTCGGTTTGCTCTTTCAGCTGTGCACACTGTGTTTCGGTTTGCTCTTTCAACTGCGCACACTGTGTTTCGGTTTGCTCTTTCAGCTGCGCACACTGTGTTTCGGTCTGCTCTTTCAGCTGCGCACACTGTGTCTCCGTCTGCTTTTTCTGCTCGGCACACTGTGTTTCGGTTTGCTCTTTCAGCTGTGCACACTGTGTTTCAGTTTGTTCTTTCCGTGCAGTACTCTGTGCTTTTAATTTGGCACATTGCGCTTCCGTCTGTGTTTTTAATTTCTCACACTGCGCTTCGGTCTGTTCTTTCTGTTTCATGCACTGTGTCCGGATTTGCTCCTGCAGCTCAGCGCATTGCATATCAGTCTGCTCTTTCAGCTTTGCACACTGTGTTTCTGTCTGTTCTTTCTGCTCGGCAATCTGTGTTCTGGCTTCTTCTAACATCCGATCCGCTTTGCTCCGACTTTCCGTTATCGTGCGTGTACAGACATCTTCCTGCCGCTGTTTCATTTCCTGAATGCTTTCTATGTATTGCTGGCAAGCGGCCTGTGCCGCTTCGAAAACTCCATTTAACTGCAAAGAGGCTTCTGCGATCGAACCTGCCTGCTCCAGCTTGATCGTTCTACTCTGAACTGTCGCCTCTGCCGTACTCAGCTTCTCTTTCAGCTCTTGAATCTCCTCACTTTGTTTCAAAAGCATCTCCAGAAGGTCTCTGCGACTCAATTTTCTCAATTCCTGATCCGTCATCCCATACTCCCTTTTCCGCTGCGGTGCGTCCCGCGTTATCCATCCCACCCCTAAAGGAGTGGGCTTTTCGCACATTCATTGTAAACAATAAAAAACAGGCCTATTCTTAGATAGTCACCAGATAAAAGCTTTTTGGGCATATAATCTTGTACATTATCTTTTGAATGCGCCTGAATCTTCAACAGCATATAATTCTATGATGCAGTAAAACTATCTACGGTGAAACTCATTCTTCTTTTTGATAAATAATATCACTACATTTGTAAAAATGCAAGACTTCTCCGTTAAAAATTTCAAAAAAATATAATCATCTGACAACGTCACTTTTTCCGCCAAATTTCAACAAATCATGTTTCCTTAAAATCCGCTTCGTCACTTGTTCTGCATTCATATCCTTTCCCATACACCTAGTCATTTAAACCACATCTATTCTTCTTCTCATACACTTGCTCAACTTCCTTAGAATTGCTCAACTTTCCTTAGAAAAACCCTTGCTCAACTTCCTTAGAATTGCTCAACTTTCCTTAGAATACAATTGACTTTTCGAATACTCCATGTTATTCTGAAATTTACGTGCATTTAACATCTTTTACGCATAGCATTCCGTCTGCGGCAGCAGATAGGTACATGTATTTTTCAAGAGAAAAGGAGAGGGAAACAGGAAATACTATGATAGCGGCATGGAAGAAAAAGTATATTGGAGATTGGGCATTTTATAAACGATATTTATATCTGGCACTGCCGATGATTCTGCAGAATGCAATTACAAATCTGGTTAGTTTTCTGGATAATATTATGGTGGGGCAGCTCGGTACGGAACAGATGTCCGGCGTTGCGATCGTCAACCAGCTGATTTTTGTATATAACCTTGCGATTTTTGGTGCAGCATCGGCTGCGAGTATCTTTGGCGCACAATATTATGGAAAAGGCAATCATAAGGGACATATGTATTCGTTCCGTTTTAAGCTGTACTCGACCCTGATCGTAACGGCATTTTCCGTGGTCTTATTCCTTACCCATGGAGCAGATTTAATTTCCCTGTACTTAACGGATACTACGGGAAGCGGTGCTACGGCTATTACGCTGCAGTACGGTCTGGAATATCTTGCGATCATGTTAGTTGGACTGGTTCCGTTCTCTGTTACACAGTCTTATGCAACGAATATTAAAGAAACTGGACAGACGCTGGTTCCGATGATCGCCAGCTTTGTAGCCGTTGGTACGAATGCGGTTCTGGACTATTTGCTGATTTTCGGAATTGGACCTTTTCCGCAGATGGGAATTGCCGGTGCTGCGTGGGCTACAGTAATTGCGCGTTATGTGGAAGCAATCATCGTTGTTGTATGGGCGCATTCAAATCTGAAACTGAATCAATATCTGATCGGTGCTTATACGGGCTTTGGAATTCCAAAGGCAGAGTTAAAAGCGATTCTGATCAAAGGCGCTCCATTGATGCTGAACGAAGTGCTGTGGGCAACGGGTATGACTGCTGTTACACAGTGTTATTCTATCCGCGGGCTGGAAGTCGTTGCTGGACTGAATATTGCTACAACGATCACGAATCTTTTTAACATCGTATATCTTCAGCTGGGTGCATGTATCAGTATTGTCGTGGGACAATATCTTGGTGCAGGAAAGTTAAAAGAAGCGAAAGATGCCGATAATAAAATGATCGTGTTCAGCGTTTTCTGCTGTATCCTGATGGCGATCATTATGATCCTTGGCGGCAGGGTGTTCCCGGAAATTTACAATACCACACCGGAGATTAAAGAATTGGCAACACAGTTTATCGCGATTTCCGCTCTTATCATGCCATTCTGCGCATTCTGTCATGCTTCGTATTTTACACTCCGTTCCGGCGGCAAGACGATGGTTACCTTTTTATTCGACTCGGTCTTTACCTGGGTGATCGTCGTACCCACTGCCTTTATTTTGGCACATTACACCGGACTTGGTATTATCAGTATCTATTTCCTGGTACAGGGAACCGAATTGATCAAGGTAGTCATTGGCTACAGCATGGTACGCAGCAATGTATGGCTGGTGCAGATGGTATAAATCAAAAAAATGATATAACTTTTTAAGAGAATATATTTTTTAGAGAGAAATTTTTTAGAGAGAAATGGGACGTTTGGCAGACTTTTAACTCCAAACGTCCCATTTTTTGCCCAGAAACATTTTTCTATGAACATTTTTTCCATGAACATTTTTATTCGTGAACCTTCTAAACGTTTCATAATTAACCGATCAACACTTTTTTCCCTTGAAAAGCAAATCCATATTTTCGAATCCGCTTTGGTGAAATCCCTTTGGCAAGCAACTCGGTTTCATACTGGCGTTCCTGAATCTGTGCAAGTGCTGCATTTACCGTATCTTGCAAAGAAGCTTCCTCGTCCGGATCCTGTACCTTAAATTCTAAAATATAAGCATCATCTTCTGGTTTTAAAGGCTCTAACATCACATCGTAACGTCCAAAACCACTTTCTCTGTTGGAGGTGATCCGATATCTGCCCTGCAATTCTACAATCAATCCCAGTACAAAACCGTGGTAAAAGCGTTCTGGCTCCGCTCGTTTTGATTTTTTCTTTCCGGTATCAAATGAACTGAATATTTCAAGTGTCACTTCGTTCAGATAACGATTCATCGCTTTTACATCACCGAGCAAGAGTGCATGAACAAAGTCATTATAATCTTCTTCTGCTTCAGAAAACCAATCTCTTACCATGTTTTGAAACATCAGATAGACTTCACTATTCGTAATCGCAAGCTCATAATTCGGATTAAGTCGAATTTCTTCTTTTCCACGTTCCTGATAATCTTCATGACGGATTACCTTCAAATAACCACTTGCAACCAAAAGACTCCAGACCGCTTTTTCATTTCCATCCAGCTGATTGTAAATAATTGCTTCCTCAATTGGTGTTTTGATCGTCTTGCCAGTTAAAAGAAGCTCAAATTTTTCTTTCATCTTACGATTTCCTTCTCGAAGGAGCTTGGCGATCAAACGATTGGAGCTGGTATTAACCCAATAAGAAGTGAATTTTCCAGTGTCCAGGTAATTGAGGATTGACCACGGATTATAGATGTCTTTTTGATCTCCGAAAATAAAACCGTCATACCATTGTTTCACTTCTGCTTTTTCCGTATAGCCCAGCTCATCCATTGCTGCAAATACTTCTTCTTCTGTAAATCCAAAACAATCCCGGTATTCATTAGAGGTTGTGGTTACAATCTTTAGATGATTTAAGTCCGAGAAAATCGATTCTTTGCTGATTCGGGTAATCCCTGTCATGATCGCACGTTCCAGCCATGGATTGGTCTTAAAGGTTGCGTGAAACAAACTTCTAGTGAAACCTGCCAGTTTTTCCCAATATCCATAGACATAGGCTTCCTGCATCGGTGTATCATACTCATCTAACAAAATAATTACATTTTTACCATAATAACGTGATAAAAAATCCGAAAGTTTATACAGTGCCATCGGTGCGTCCAACACATTCATCTCATTTGACAAACGATCAAAAAAACGTCGTTCTGACTCAGACAGCAGCTCACAATCCTTCAAAAAGGAATATTGCTCATACAACTGCTGCAAAAGCTGACAAATCCGATATACAGTCGTTTCATAATCCATTTCTTTTACATTTGCAAAAGACAAACTGATTACAGGATAGGTTCCCTGTAACTGTCGATAGGTTTCTTCTCGCCAGATTTTTTTCCCTTCAAACAAATCACTTCGACCTGCGTATTTTACCGAAAAAAATTGCTCCACCATGCTCACATTCAACGTTTTTCCAAAACGTCTCGGACGTGTGATCAAAGTAACCGAATCACCGCTTTCCCACCATTCTTTGATAAATGCAGTTTTATCGATATAAAAATAGTTTTTTTCGATCAACTCACTATATTTTTGAATTCCAATCGCAACTGTTCTTCCCGTAACTGTTTGTTCGATTCCAGCATTTTCCATGACAACTTCTTCCATGACAGTTTCTTCCATGACAGCCTCCTTTCCTGATTTAATTCCAAGGTACTTGTATTCCTTTTCGATTCGATGCGGTTAAAATGCCAACAGGATTGTGAACATGCACAGCATGCAGCAATCCTGTTGATTTCGCAGTTGGAGACGCTTGCCCCAACACCCTTATTATAGTATACTCTCCAAATTCTCTCAAGAGCAAACACTTGATCAGCGTTTTCTTGAAAATCATTCACACTCTTTTTTCAGATTCAGATGAAAGAAGACTGTCACAGCTTATTTTTTTAAACTCATAATCAGCATCTGCAAGCGGTTTTCAATGTTGGCAAAGCTAACATCGGGGTCGTAATCTAACGGCAAAATCTGCATATCCGGATACAGTTCTTTTAATCGCTTTGCGATGCCGCGCCCTACGACATGATTCGGCAAACAGCCAAATGGCTGTAAGATTACTGCTGCTCGGCAGCCTTTTTTCGCATGATGCAGGATTTCACCTGGAATCAGAACGCCTTCTCCAGCATCAAAGGTATGATGAATGATCGGATCGCTTTCTTTGACCAGATCCTGCATCCGGCAAGCCGGCTCATATAATGGATGTTCTTTGGCAATCTGATCGGTCATCGCATGCGCAAAGTTAAAAATCTGATTAGCAGTACGATACCATATTTTCTGTCCCAACGGCTTTTTCAAATGATATTCCTGAATCTGTGCATCCTGGTAAAAATAGGTTTTCCGTATTACATCCGTCATACGGGCTTCGATCATTTCGCATCCATTTTTCTCCAGATAAGCTTCGATATCATGATTTGCGCCGGGGTGGAAGTTTAGTAAATACTCCCCTACGATCAGCACTCTCGGTTTAGGATTCTCCCGATTATAATCCACTTCCTTCATAATGGCAATTGCTTTTTGGAAACCTTTGCGCGCTCCCAAAACACCATGCTTCTGCAGTCCGTTGACGACTTCATCTAACGCCTGTTCAAATGCGAGGTCTGCGCTTCCGCTCACCGTTTCATAGGGGCGGATTTTTCGCAGAAGTTCTTCTAATACGTCGATCATCGGCAAGGTACAGGCGATCCGCAGTGCAGAAAGCAGATTCATCCGAAA
>CAZTHP010000030.1:0-14909 GCA_964613155.1 uncultured Lachnospiraceae bacterium
TGTCTGCTTTGCGATATTCGGTGTGTTTTACGGTATTGTATATAAGATCACTTCCTGCAGCTACTATGCAATTGTCAGTGGAAGAAAGGAACAGTAATAAATCCGTTTTCGTGATTTAATTGGACATTTCCTCGGATGAGATTTATACGAGTCTAAATAACGTATAATACTTATTGCACTTCGGGTCTTAGGGTGTCCCTAACGAGTACCGTTTTTAAGCAGCAGGAGTAAAAACAATCTGCTTGCTAAGAATAAACATGAACTTAAAAACCTATAAAACAAAAGGCACAATCAGCGGATTATTGTCGGCCTTGCTGTTCAAATAATGTTGTCATAATGAACCTCCTTGATTTAATGTACTGATTATAAATCAAGTCGAATCAAAAGACGAATGTGCGGATTATATTGTAAAAGAAAAAGGCTGCTGTTTGAGATTTAGCGAGTGATCTTGCAAATTTCAAACAGCAGCTTTTCTGATGTTATTATTTTACCGGAATCCCAACTGTATTTTACCGGAATCCAATCTGTGTTTTACTGGTATTAGATTGGTGTGTCAGGGTCAGCGTAGCTTCCCCCGTCGTTTTCTTGCAGCATTTCACCAGAATAAAGCCTGCAAAAATACAGAGAAAATATTACGAACTTACATTTCCGGTGTTACAATCTTGCCAGCGACTGCACAGGCAGCAGCTGTGACAGGTGAGGCAAGGAAGATTTCCACTTTTGAGGTTCCCATTCTTCCGAGGAAGTTTCGGTTGTTGGTGGCAACAACACGTTCACCGTCAGTCAGAATGCCGCCAGCGCGTCCACAGCAAAGGCCGCAGCCGGGATGTGTGATCATAGCACCTGCTTCGGATAAAATCTGTAAAGTTCCGTTGGCGAGAGCCTGTCTGTAAATCTTACGGCTGGCAGGTGTAACGATCAATTTTACAAAAGGAGCTACTTTCTTGCCTTTCAGTACAGCCGCAGCTTTTTCTAGATCTTCTAAACGGCCATTGGTACAGGAACCAATGAAAACCTGATCGATCGGCGTACCTTCTAAGACAGCGGTGGGTTTGATATTGTCCACCTGGGACGGACATGCCATAACGGGAACGAAAGCCTCTGCCTGATAATCAATTACCTGGCAGTAAACGGCATCTTCGTCTCCTTTTAAACTGCGTTCAGCATCGGTCAAGGGAATTTCACAGTATTCTGCGGTTTTTTCATCCGGTGTAAATAAGGCACATTTCGCACCGGCTTCAATGGCCATATTTGCAATTGTCATACGGCTGGCAACGGACATTTCCTCAACGGTATCACCGGCAAATTCCAGTGCTTTGTAAGTGGCACCGTCTGCGCCCAGATCGCCGATCAGACGCAGGATAATGTCTTTCGATGTGACGTTGGCTGGTAATTTGCCATGAATATTTACTTTGATGGTTTCCGGGATTTTGATCCAAAGTTCGCCTGTTCCCAGGATACTTGCCATTTCCGTGTAGCCAATACCGGAAGAAAATGCACCGACACATCCATAGGTGGTGGTGTGGCTGTCTGTGCCGAATACCACGTTGCCGGGTTTTACATAACCAGCTTCTGTCATGAGCTGATGGCAGATTCCATCAGAGCGATGAACATTTTTCATACCATATTTCGCAGCAAACGCATCGCCTTTGCGAAAATGTCTAGTATCGTCAATCTGGCTTGCGGGAACTAAGTGGTCGTAGATCAGAACGACCTTATCGGGATCCCAGAGCTTTTGAAAGCCCATTTCCTCAAATTTATCTGCGACAAAGGGAATGAAAATGTCGTGGATCATAACGCGGTCTACCTGAACGGTTACGATATCGCCGGCTTTTGCCGCGTCATTCCCTGTATTTCTTTGAATGATTTTTTCAATAATCGTTGCACCCATAGGGGACTCCTTTCTTTGCTTGCTTTACGGTTCCAGTCCGTTTAATTTACGCATCGCTTTTACAAGACCGCCTGCGTTGATAATGTCAAGCAGGTTCTGCGGGAGAGAAGAAATCGGATAATCCGTTCCTTTGCAGGTAATATGGTCTCCAACGGTTACATCGATGGTTTCGCCTTCGGTTGTTACATCGCAAAGGTCGGGATTTTCGATTAAAAGCAGACCGTTATTGATCGCGTTGCGGAAGAAAATGCGGGCAAAGGATTTAGCGATTACGCATCGGATGCCCAGGGCTTTGATTACTTCGGGTGCTTGTTCTCTGGAAGAACCGCATCCAAAGTTTTTGCCAGCTACAATGATATCACCTTCCTGAATCTGGCCGGCAAGTTCCGGGCGCAGAGGGCTGAAAGCGAAGGGTTTCATATCTTCTACGGTTTTTAAAGCGAGGTACTCGGTGGGAATGATGATATCAGTATCAATATCATCGCCCAGGAGCCAAACTCTGCCACTGAATTGTTCCATATATGTATTCCTTTCTATCTGTAATGTATCTGTAGTTGTAATGTATGTGTAATCTATGTTTTTGTTAGATTCTTTACAGCATATCTGCGGAAATGATCTCCCCTTTGATTGCAGATGCAGTTACGGTTGCGGCAGATCCTAAGTATACGAAAGAGTCTTTATGACCTGCGCGTCCCTTGAAGTTCCGGGTACCGGTACTGATCAGGGTTTCGCCTTCTCCGATCACACCCTGGCAGCTTCCCCAGCAGACACTGCAGTTTGCGTTCATCACGATCGCGCCTGCTTCCATGAAAATATCAATCAGTCCTTCTTCCATGGCCTGCTGGTAAACGGTATTGCTGGCAGGAACGACCAGAAAACGAACATGTGGAGCGACTTTCTTTCCTTTGATGATTTCTGCCCCTACACGCAGATCTTCCAGACGGCCATTGTTGCAGGAGCCTAAAAATGCTTCATTAATCTTGACACCGGTGCATTCTCTGACCGGAACAACATTATCAACAAAATGAGGTTTTGCAACGATTGGTTCGATACTGTCCAGATCAATGTCATAGGTTTGAGCAAATACAGCGTCTTCATCACTCTGGAAGCAGGCTTTCGGTTCTCTGCCCTGTGCTTTCAGATAGTTAAGGGCGATTTCATCCACTTCCATTAAAGCGGTTTTAGCACCTGCTTCTACACACAGGTTGCAGATAGCAATTCGGTCGCTCATTGTCAAAGTTTTCATGCCCTCTCCGACAAATTCCATTGCTTTATAATTTGCGCCGTTAGCACCGATCTTGCCGATGATCGTCAGGATCAGATCTCTTGCCGAAACGCCGTCTTTTAACTTGCCATTTAAACGAAAACGCAGCGTTTCCGGTACTAACAGCCAGGACTGTCCAGTTACCATTGCGTACAGATAATCGGTGCATCCCACGCCAGTGCCAAATGCTCCAAGTGCGCCGTAAGCACAGGTATGGCTGTCTGCGCCGAAGATCAGTTCACCGGGGCAAACGTGATTTTCCATCATAATCTGGTGACAGACACCTTTGCCTTCATAAAATGTAATGCCATTTTCCCGTGCAAAATCACGCATTTTCTTGTGAGAAGCCGCAGTTTTGGGGCTGTCACAAGGAACATTGTGGTCGATGATCCAAACCAGTTTGTTGACATCTGCAATATGAGGATGTTTTAATTTGTGGTACATGTCAATGGTCAAATGGGTTGTGCCGTCGTTACTCATCAGACGGTCTACTTCTACTGTGTAAATATCGCCGGGTTTTACACATTCTACACCGGCGGCTCTTGCTATAATCTTCTCAGCTATTGTCATTCCCATGGAAAAATCTCCCTTTTATGAAAAAAAATCAGGTAACGATTCTATTTTGTTCGAATAACGGTTCCGTTTTTCGAAAGCAAGCACTCATTACTTGTGGTCATCTTGATTTGATCAAAGCAGTTCATTCTCGAATCAAGCGATTAGGTTTTATATTAAAACTCAGTTTGTATTTCAGTCTTTATTTAAAGAAGCGATCAATCCGCCCTGATTCAGGATTCCCTGCATGTATTCCGGTAATTTGGTGCAGGTAAGCGTTTTACCATTAACCGTTACAGTACCGTCTGTTAAAGATAATTCCATATCATCTCCGGATTTTGCTTCCTCATATAAGTCTTTACATACGATAACGGGAAGTCCGATGTTGATCGCGTTTCGATAGAAAATACGTGCAAAGGATTTGGCGAGAACAGCTTTTACCCCAAGAGCTTTCAGTACGCTGGGAGCCTGCTCTCTGGAGGAACCGCAGCCAAAGTTTTCCGCAGCGATTACGAAATCGCCAGGCTGGACTTTCGATGCAAAATCAGGATCCAGCGATTCAAATGTATGTGCCTTCATCTCATCAATTGTAGGGAACAATAAATATTGAGATGCAATGATCTGGTCGGTATCGACATCTGTATGAAATTTAAAAATTTTACCCATAAAAAGGGCCTCCTTGTCTTTTTTTGATTTACGTGAGCAGCGATGAAAATGCTGCGATATCCTATACGAATCTTTCATAAATCTGCATTGTTAATAGTGTAACATTAACATGTAAAAAAGTACAGAGGGCAAAATTCATCATTTTCCATGATTAAATTTACTGTGATAATACGAATGCGTGTATGAGGAGATGGATTTTCAAAAAGAGTAGGATTAGTGACATGGAAAATGTGTATTTTGAAAGGCATGTGAAAAGTTTAATACAAAATTTAGAAAATCTTAAGGGTTGTTTATACCATTTTAAGGGTGGGTTTGTTATAATCAGACTAGAGTTTCTTGAAAGACTTTGAAATAGAAAAATGAAACTTTGTTAATTGGTAATTTATTTTCAGATCGTATCGGTGGAAAGTTTCTCCTGGTATCTGATGATGTATTATTCTATTTAAGGAAGGGAAGGAAAAGAAAATATGAAAGTTGTGAAAAAACTTACCGTATTTTTGGTGCTGTTTCTGTTTAGTGTATCGGCACTTGTGCCGGCAGCGGGAAATGTTGCTTTAGCGGCAGGGATATCCCATACAGCAAGCAAACCGGCAGTCAGCAGTCAGACAAGCAGTCAGTCTGCGAAAAAGCAGTCTGAAACAAGTAAATCGACAGAAAGCAAGTCGACAAAAGAGCAGTCTGAGGCAAGTCAATCGACAGATGATGAATCGGCAGAAAGTCAGTCTGCGTCAGAATCCTCTGAGGCAATGACATCTGTGGAGGATTCACAGGCAGAGAGTACAGCAAAGAAGCAGGCTTCGAAGAAGACTGTGAGCTCCAATGGGATGATCAGCAGTGAGGATTTTGAGATTCAGATCGCTTGTGGATTGAATCGAAATTATCGTATGGGTGCGTCGATTCCTGTTACAATTCAGATGGAGAGTCTGAAAGAAGATTTTGGAGGAATTGTGCGTATTGTTGTGCCGAGAGATGTTGAGTATTCGGATACTGAGGCGGTTGCTTATGAAAAAGAGGTGCTTCTTACAGCCGGTGCGCAAAAGACGGTTACGATGTCCATTACGGCGAATATGACACTTTCTGCACTTCGTTTTGAATTGGAAGATCAGAAGGGTAAGATTGTTTTAGAGAGTACGGTTACGATGAAGACGCAGTCCGGTGATAGTGCGCTGGTCGGAGTATTGAGCGAAGATTATACGGCGTTGAATTATTTTGATGGAAATTTAATTACGTTGGATTCGTATTCGGGTACTGTGCAGCTGTTAGAGTTAAAGGAAAGTGATATGCCAGAGCAGGCTTCTGGTTTAGAAGCTCTTAGCTATTTGATTATCAATAGTTTCGATACTTCAATTCTGACACAGAATCAGTTAGCGGCGATTCAGAATTGGGTGGAACAAGGCGGTGTTCTGATTTTGGGTACCGGATCGGATTATAAGCAGACTTTATCGGGATTTTCCAGCGATTTTATCAGTGGAACGATTGGAAAAGCCGTTAAGGGTTCGTTCTATGCAGTAGGAACTGCCGATGAAAAATCCGGTGATGTGCTGAAATTTACGGAGAAACAAGGTCTTTTGGAGATTTCTTTAAAGGAAGGCCGTACATTGAATAAGGTAGTAAGTGCCGATCAGTTTGTTTGGAATCGTGATTATGGAAAAGGTCATGTCGTGGTAACGGCATTTAATCTGGGAATGGAGCCGCTTGTAAGCTGGAGCGGCCGCGAGCTGATGGCTTCTTCTCTTTTAGAAAAGTCGGCACAGGGCTATAGTGATACACGGATTTCTGCCTTAAATTATGGGGGATACAATACGGATACCTGGTCGTTATCCAATGCACTGGATCGTCTGCATCAGATTGGCTATCCCAATATAAATCTGATGCAAGGTATTTTTTTGGTATTTGTAATCTTGATCGGACCGGGGCTTTACCTGATTCTGAAATTAGTCGATAAGCGGGAGTGGATGTGGCTGTTGGTTCCGATGCTGGCCATTAGCTGTACGGCGGTTATCTTTATCGTCAGCAAAGATATGCGCATCGATCATATGCAGACTGCTTCGATTACGACCTTATATTATGAAGATGGTGTATCAAACGGCATTGAGCAGGTCAGCATGGCAGTACAGGTTCCGCAGGCAGACCGCCAGGAACTGGAATTAGATGCGTCCCTTAGTAATTTACGATTGTATGGACAGAATTATGATTATATGTATTCCTATATGGGAGTTGCTGATCCGACAAAATATGAATATAAAACAGCGATTCGGGAAACTGCGAAGGGATACCAGATGGGTATTACCAATGGTTCAACCTTTGCATCGACGTATTTAACGTTAAATCACAGTGTAGATGCGTCGCAGGATCTTTCTTGCGGATTGGAGACGAATCTGGAGCGAAAGACAACGGGTATTGTAGGAACGATCACAAACCATACGGGCAGAGATCTGCACTGGCTGTCACTTTATTCGCAGTCAAGGATGGTTATGATCGGAGAATTAAAGGATGGAGAAACGGTGCAGATCAAAGAATCGGACAATCGTATTTTCCAGTATGATCTGTATCAGGTAAATGTTCCGGGATATACCGTGGACAGCAAGGAATACAATATCCAGATGCAGATTTGGGAACTGTTTTCTTCCCAGTATCTTGTCGGTATGGAAGAAAAAGATGTCTATATTTATGCCTCTCTAGGAGATTGGGAAGCCGATTATGTTTCCGATGATCGGGTAGAGGAACAGAATATTGCTGTTTTAGTAAAACATGAAGAAATGGGATTTAGCGATTATGAAGGTGCGGAGCTGTTCAGCCTGTATGATTGTGTCGATAATGGTAACAGCGATTGGGATATCGATGGCATGATGTGCAGTCAGACCGCAGAGGTCGAGTTTGATCTGAGTCATAAAGTAACGAAGGTTCATGCGCTGATCCGTGCAAAAGATTCCGAAGCACTCTACGGCAATACCAAGAATGTAAAGACGTATGCTTACAATGTTGTAACAGAAGCTTATGAAGAATTATTTACAGATGGGGAAATCATGGAATTTAAAAAATCCTGCCCGTATTTGACGGAACAGGGCACTATAAAAATGAAATTTGTCTGTAAATCGCCTTACGATGATTATTCTCCTCAGATTACAGTAGTGGGAGGTTTTGAATAATGCTGGATATTAAACATTTAAATAAACGGTTTGGTTCTTTTTATGCGGTGAATGATCTGAATCTGCATATAGCAAAAGGTGAGATTTTTGGATTTGTAGGCCATAATGGTGCGGGAAAGACGACGACGATGAAGATCACAGCGGGTCTTTTGCCAGCAAATAGCGGAAGTATTGTAATTGATGGCATCGATGCGTTTAAGGATCGCAAGAAAATTAAACGGAAAATTGGGTATATGCCGGACTTTTTCGGGGTATATGATAATTTGAAAGCGATTGAATATATGGAGTTTTATGCTTCGATGTATGGAATTACCGGGAAGAAAGCAAGACAGACCTGTTTGGAATTGATGGATCTGGTTAATCTTTCCGAGAAAACCAATGCATATGTCGATAGTTTGTCGCGAGGCATGAAACAGCGGCTTTGTCTGGCGCGAAGTCTGGTGCACAATCCGGAGCTTCTGCTGTTGGATGAACCGGCTTCAGGTCTCGACCCGAGAGCGCGTTTCGAAATGAAAGAGATTTTGAAAAATCTGGGTTCGATGGGGAAAACGATCGTCATTAGTTCGCATATTCTTCCAGAGCTTGCAGATATGTGTGATACGATTGGAATCATGCAGAAAGGAAAGCTGATCATGCATGGAACAGTGGAAGATATTCAGCTAAAAGCAATGCATGCACAGCCGCTCCATGTACGGGTTCTGGAGGACAAGGAAAAAGCCGTTCGGATTTTGAAGGAAGATCCGCATACACAGCGCGTTTCTCAGCGTGAAGATTATCTGGTAGCAGATTATACCGGAAATGATCTGGATACGGCACATCTTTTGCAGCGTTTGTTGAAAGAAGATATTTTGATTGAAAGTTATTATAAAGAAAAAGGAAATCTGGAGACCTTATTCCTGGAATTGACCAGTGACCAGGGCAGTGAAAGTGAAATTTTGGGAAGCGGAGCCGGAGACGGAACTGAGGCAGGAGCTGGACACGCAGACGGTGCAAAGGCAGGAACTGGAGGCGTGGATGGAAATCGTTTGGGAAGTGAAGGCGGAGCCGGTGCAGCAGAAAATGGGGCTGATCGTGCGAATGCTGATGCAGAACAAAGTACGGAGACAGGCAGAGGGGGAGAAGCATGAAATCAAATCCTATTTTGAAAAAAGAACTGGTTTTGGGAGCGCGAAGTATCAAACTTCCTTTGGCACTGTTTTTTTACAGCGGTCTGCTGTCGTTGATCGCAGTCAGTACTTTGGCAAGTGTCAGTACGACTTATGAATATTATGGAAGTATGAATTTTGAAACGCTGACGACGGTTTTCATGATACTGGCTTGTGTGCAGGCCGTTATCATTTGCATTATTATTCCGATTTTAACAGCGGGAAGTATTGCAGGAGAACGGGAACGGCAGACGTTAGATCTGATGTTAACGTCACCGGTTTCTCCTTGGACGATCGTGATGGGAAAATTACTGGCAGCGATGTCGCAGGTATTTTTGTTTGTAATCAGCAGTTTGCCGGCTATGGGAATTGCCTTCCTTTACGGAGGAATTCAATGGAGATATTTATTGATCTTTTTAGTGGCGATCATGTGCGTAGCATTTTTCTGCGGAGCAATCGGAATCTGGTGTTCTTCGGTTTATAAAAAGACGATCGTTTCGGTTATTATGACGATGGCAGTGGAATTGCTGTTCTTTGTCGGACCATTTTTGATCGTAGCTGCGGACTATGTTTTAAAGGCAGAACAGGCCATGAGCAGCAGCGGCACATATTTCATCAGTAAGATTTATATTGGCTGGACACCGATCGTTCTGCTGTTGGATCCGGCACTGGGCTTTGCAGATGCATTGCTGGTTGCTTACACTGGCGGAAGCGGTGTACAGGCGGTATTGGAAATGATTTCCAGTAACATTGCGACGGGTATTTCCGCTTTTTATCCCTATTGGTCCTTGCTGAGTCTGGGAATTACCGTCTTATTAGGATTTGGATTTGCGGCGTTAGCAGCAAGAAGAATCGATCAGGTTAGACGGAAAGAAAAACATATGAAGATAAAGAAGAAGGGTGCGGATGTGCATGAAAGAGGATCGGCAGATTAAAGAATTTGTCACACGGCTTCGGCTGTGGATTTTTGCACAGCGATTGGCAGAACGGCTGTTGTGGTGTTTGCCGGCAGGTGTTTTACTGGGCGCAGTTTTGGAATTGATTTCTTTTTGGATTCCCTGGTATCAGGTTCATGCATGGGCTGCCGGGGCGGTTTTAGCAGGTTGTCTGGTGGCTTTGATCTGGACCTTGTACCGTTATCCTTCTGCGAAAGAGGCGGCGGTGATCTTAGATCAGACTGGACTTCATGAGCGTACGATCACGGCTTTAGAATCAACCGGTGATCAGAGTTTTTTTGCGGCTTTGCAGAGAAAAGATGCCTGGGGACAGCTGTCACAAGTGGTAATCCACAAGCGGCTTCCATTTTCTATTAGCTGGAAACGTCCGGCTTTACTGGGGGCGATGTGTCTCCTGCTGGTTTGCAGCTGTCTGCTGCCCTCTCCGGCGAAAAAGCAGGCAAAAGAGCAGCAAAAAGTCGTGGAAAAAATTGAAAAAGAAGTCGAAAAAGTACAAAAAGCCGAGGAAAAAGCCGAAAAAACGGTAGAAGCGGGAAGCGAAGCAGCAGAATATCGGGAACTGATGGATTCCATCAAGAAAGAATTAAAGCTTGCGGATTCGGAAGAAGCGTTAGAAAAGACGCTGGAACGTTCCCGGAAAAAGCTGACGCAGCTGGCAGAAAAAACTAAAAAAACATCGGTGAAAAAGCAGATTGATCAGCTGACAGCGGCATTGGATTCGCAAAACAGCAACTCTAAAGATGGACAGCAAAATTCTCAGCAGTCCCTCGCCCAGCAGGAGAAATCAAAAGAACTTGCGGAGGCTGCAAAAAAAGCAGAGGAATTGTTGAAAGAGTTGCAAAAAATGGAAAATTCACAAGAATTAAGTGAAGAAGAACAAAAGGCAGCAGAGGAAGCAGCGAAAGAAGCACTGGAAAATCTGGCGGAAATGGCAGAGGGGCAGAACCTGGAAGCCCTGGCGCAGGATTTGCAAAGTGCAGCTTCGCAGTTGGCTTCTAGTTCTGCTGGCAGTGCAGCTCTGGCATCAGCACAGGCAACTGTCAGCGCAGTGCAAGCGGCTTCTGCCTCTGCTCTGGCATCGAATAATGGACAAAGTTCTTCCGGCAGTGAAAATTCTTCTGCAAAAAAAGGAATTGGGAAAACAAACAGCAATTCTGGTTCTGGTACGGGTAAAGGAACGGGTAGTGGAAGTGGTGCGGGTTCTGGAACAGGAACCGGCATGGGTTCGGGCTCTGGTCAGGGAACCGGATGGAATTATGGCAGTAAAGACGGACATGAAAAAAATATTTCCTATGACGGTGAGCTGGTCTCAGTTCCCAATGGTGTCGGCGAAGATGAAAATCTGACCGGAAAAAATAGAGAGGGAACTTCTTATCTCTCAAAAGGCGGCGATGCATTAACTTGGTCGGGCAATGCGGTGGATTATGAACAGGTAGTCGGAGAATACAGTAAGCAGGCGCTTTCTGAGATTGAACAATCGGATTATCCGGCGGGTGTGCAGGACCTTGTAAAATCGTATTTTGAAGAACTGAATCAATAGAGAAAGGCAGTTTTATGAGTACAGTGAGTGAACAGCAATTGAAAGAGATGATCCAAAAGATCAATCAATGTGAAAACGAGATCGGAAAAGCAATTATTGGTCAGAAAGATATCATCCGGCAGACGATTTTAGCGATTCTTTCGGATGGCAACGTACTTTTGGAGGGTGTACCAGGACTGGGAAAAACGGAGTTAGTCAAAGCAATTTCCAAAGTTTTCCAGATGAGTTTTTCGCGAATTCAGTTCACGCCCGATCTGATGCCCGCTGATGTAACGGGTACCAGTTTGATTTTAAAAGAAGGCGATCGCAACGTCTTTCAGTTTGAACCGGGACCGATTTTTGCGCAATTGGTACTGGCAGATGAGATTAACCGTGCCACACCGAAGACGCAGGCGGCTCTTTTGGAGGCGATGCAGGAAAAAACGGTTACAGCAGGTCGAAAAACTTACGAGCTGCCCCGTCCGTTCCTGGTACTGGCAACGCAAAATCCCATTGAAAATGAAGGAACTTATCCACTGCCGGAGGCACAGCTAGATCGTTTCCTGTTTAAATTGCAGGTGGATTTCCCCAGTAAACAGGAATTAAAAGAAATTATGCAGATTACGATCGGAACAGAGCGACCGGAATTAACGGCAAAAATTTCAGGAGAAGAAATTCTGGAAATGCGCCGGATTATCTGTCAGATTCCTGTGGCAGAAGCGGTTATGGATTATGCCCTGTCTCTGGTCGTTGCAACGCATCCAGAAGTGGAAGGTGCTCCAGAAGTAGTACGTAAATATGTAGCAGCAGGAGCGAGTCCAAGAGCGGCTCAGGCGATCATCAAAACGGCACGTGCGCGTGCGATGATGGAGGGCCGTTATAACGTTGCATTTGAAGACATTCGCTACGTTGCGTATCCGGCACTGCGCCATCGATTGATTACAAACTTTGAAGCAATCGCAGATGGTATGACAGCGGATCAGATTATTTCAGAAATTCTGAAAGGATTGGACGATAAGGGGTGATTCGCTTCTATGAGTGAACTATTTGATATGGGATTTTTCTCAAAATTGAATCACCTAAAGCTTGCAATGCATATTCGTCTGGACAAAGGACTGAGCGGCGGACGGAAATCTTCCGCCAAGGGTTCTTCTGTAGAATTTTCGGATTTTCGGGAATATTTACCGGGGGACGATATCCGCCGGATCGACTGGAATGTTTATGGGCGGCTGGATAAGCTGTATGTGAAACAATTTATGGAGGAAAAAGAAGCATTTTATCATATTTTTCTGGATACGAGTGCTTCTATGGATTTTGGAGAGCAGAAAAAATCCGTTATGGCATTGCGGCTGGCGGCCGTATTTGCCTGGCTGGTCTTAAAACAGCTCGATCGCGTGGAAATTTTGACATTGCGGGATGGGCGGCTGGGAAAAACAAGTCCCGTTGCAGGTCGGGAAAGCTTTCAGCGTTTGTTAAAAGAACTGGAGCAGGTTACATTTACTGGTACGACCCGCATCAATGAAGCGGTGAGACGAAGCAGCTCCTGGGGAAGGGGTATTTGTATCGTGATCTCTGATTTTCTAGATCCAGAAGGAGTCGAAGAAGCGATTCGCTATCTGACCTTCAAAAAACAGGAAATTTTGCTGATTCAGGTGCTGGCGCGCGAAGAACTGCATTTTGAAGAAGAAGGAACGCTGGCGCTGGAGGATATGGAGACGGGAGAGCAGGTTCGTGTGACTATGACCAGACAGACCGTCAAGGCTTATGAAGATGCATTAGAAGCGCATAACCAGTCGCTGCAGAAATTAGCAAAACGCTATGGATGCGCCTGGCAGCAGGTTACAGCAGATGAAGATCTGGAAAAAGTGGTCTTCCATACATTAAAACAGAAAGGAATTTTCGGGTAAGGTGGGTTTTGGTTCATTATGGCCGCTGGCACTTCTAGTGCTGGTGCCGATCATCATTCTTCTGTATATTTTAAAACAGGAAGCAAAACAGCAGTCCTTTTCTTCAACGATGCTGTGGCAGGAAGTTTATCGCAATATGGAGGCCACAAAGCCCTGGGAAAAGCTGAAAAAGAACCTTTTAATGATCTTACAGATCATAACAATTCTGTTGTTTATTGCAGCGTTGATGGGGCCCTGGCTGAAATCGCTGGGAAATCCGGTTTCGCAGGTGGTTTTGGTGCTGGATACAAGTGCCAGCATGGATACTCTTTATGAAGGTGAAAAAACGAGGCTTCAAGCGGCAAAGGAAGCTGCATGCAGTTATGTGGATGATCTTCCCGGAGGGACGTTGATTCATGTGATCAGCTGTGATCAGCAGGCATCATTGGTACTTTCCAGCAGTAAGGACAAGACTGAGGCGAAAAGCCGTATCCGCAGTTTGAAGCAGACTTCATTTGCAGGAGATCTGTCGACTTCGCTGGGTCTAGTGCAATCTTGTGCCAGTCAATCCGAAGACTCGCAGGTGGCATTTTTTACAGATACCGCTTTTGATAAAGGGGATTTAAACGCTTCTGTTGTCTCTTTTTATCGCGAGCAGGTAAATTTATCAGTCGATGCCGTCAGTTATGTGCAGAAAGACGATAGTTATTTCGTTTTAGTGCAGGTGACAAATTACTCGGAACAGGCACAGACACGGGAAATCAATCTCTATGGAGAAGATGCACAGGGCGAAGAAACTCTTTTGGAACTGAGTTCTGTGCAGATACCAGCAGGCGAAAGTCAGTCGGTTTATCTGGAACTGGATGCGGATGGGCCCATTGCCGAGATGCAGGTTTTACGGGCAGAGTTAAATGAAGCCGATGCACTGGCAGGTGACAATATTTCCTGGTGTGTATTGCAGGAAACCAGGGAAAATCGCGTGCTTTTGGTAACAGAGTCCAATTTATTTGTCGAAAAAGCATTTCAAAACCTAGAGGGCGTGGAATTGTACCGTACTTCAGACCCGAAGCTGACCGAAGATGCAGAGCAGTATGATCTGTATATTTTTGATGGAATCGTGCCAGAGAAACTTCCCGAAAGCGGAAGCTTCCTGTTTATCAACTGTGATTATCCGGATTATTTCGCAAATTGTGGAAAAGTTGAAGGAAAAATGCTGACCTTTGTGGATAACGAGGTTACTTCTTATATTGCAGGCGATACATTTGGTGTGAACCAGGCATTTTTATATCAGGTGCCAAACTGGGGAACCTCTTTCCTGCAAGTGGGAAAAGGAAGCGATTCCGCTGGATTTTATGGAATTTACGATGGACGCAGGATAGCGGCAGTGGGATTTGATCTGCACCAGACAGATTTGGGACTGCAGGCAGAATTTCCAGTGCTGATTTCTGGTTTATCCGATTATTTATTAAATACCGGCTTGACGGATAAGATTGCCTATACGGTCGGAGACAGCATTTTGCTCCATGGCAGTACGCGCGGTTCTGACATGAAGCTGCTCAATCCGGAGGGGAAGGCGCAGACGATGGAAGTATCCGAAGCAGCTGGCTCGTATCTTCAGTTGACAAAACCGGGGGTATATGAGATTTCGCAGGAACAAAATGAAGTCTGGAAACAGCAAAAATTCTTTGCGTCATTTCCATCTGTATTAGAATCTTCTGTTGAATCGGCGCAGACGATGATGGAAGACAGCGAAGACGGCGTGGAAATTCAAACGCGGGCAGGTGCGCTGGAAATGCGTAATTATATTTTAGTATTGCTTTTGCTGCTGATTTTGGGAGAGTGGATTGTCTATATCCGGATGCAGTAAGAAGAATCGGATTC
>CAZTHP010000030.1:15009-27978 GCA_964613155.1 uncultured Lachnospiraceae bacterium
GATTCAGAAAAATCCGTAAGATTAAGTAAGAGTCAGCGTGATTCAGAAAAATCCGTAAGATTAAATAAGAGTCAGTGCGATTCAACAAAATCCGTAAGATTAAGTAAGAATCAGTGCGATTCAACAAAATCCGTAAGATAGTAAGCAAGATAAAAAACGATTTGAATGGGGAAAAGAGGAGAGAAGTATGCAGTTGGAGATTGCACGTCCGTGGGTTTTTGTGCTGTTTCCTGTTCTGGCAGGAGTTATAATCTGGTTTGCGCGGGGATTTCGCAGTCGGCGCGGAAGTCGCAGAATTGGAGAAATTTGCATGCGCTGTTTGGTGCTGCTGTGCGTGATCCTTGCATTTTCCGGCATGAGTATTAAAAAAAGCAGTGACCGCACGACAACGATTTTTCTGGTTGATTTATCCGATAGCATGAAAGGTGTTTATGCGGAAGAAACAAAGTTCGTTCAGTCAGCGATTGCAGAGATGCCGGATAAAAACCAGGCAGGAATCGTTGTATTTGGTGCAGACGCGCAGATTGAGCAGTTTGTCAGTGAGAAAAAGATCTTTACGGATTTTCAATCTCAGGTTACAGCGACTGCGACCAACTTAGAACAGGCCGTTCAGACTTCTCTGGCTTTATTTCCGGATGAAAGTGCCTGCCGATTGGTTTTATTGACCGATGGTTCTGAAAATGAAGGCAGTATACAGGAACTGGCTTCTTCGTTTGCCGGTACAGATGTGGAGCTAAAAGTTGTTTCCTACGATTCATCGGTAGAAAAGGAAGTCTACATCAGTGAAATGACACTGCCGGATACGATTCATCAGGGCGATCGTTTTCAGGTAAAAACAACGATTTATTCAACGGATACGGTAAAAGCTTCGGTTTCATTATATTCTGGACGAACTTTGAAAGATCAGAAGGATGTAATTCTGCAAAAAGGCGAAAATCAGCTGGTATTTTCTGATCAGGGCGTAGAAGGCGGTTTGAAAAGCTATCGAGTTACGGTAGAAGCAGAGGAAGATACCGTTTCAGTCAATAATACGTATAGTGCGTTTACGACAGTAGAAGCGCGTCCGAAATTGCTGGTAGTAGAAGGTTCGAAGAAGGAAAGTAAGGAATTTGTCAAGGTACTGGAAGCGTGTAACTACGATTATGAAGTTGTAACACCCTCTGGTGTGCCATCACAAATTTCGGATATGACCTTATATCAATCCATTATTTTAGTGGATGTTTATGCGGATGATCTGCGCAGCGGTTTTTTGGAAAATTTGAAAACATACGTCAAAGATTATGCTGGCGGCGTGGCGGCGATCGGCGGTCCGAATAGTTTTGCGTTGGGAAATTATCGAAATACGCCTTTAGAGGAAATTCTTCCGGTTCAGATGGATTTGGAAGGGGAAAAACAAATTCCGAAGCTTGCGATGGTAATGGTCATCGACCATTCAGGCAGTATGAGTTCTCCGTCAACCGATAAAAGCGGTATTACCTGTATGGATATTGCAAAACAGGCTGCTGTCAATTCGCTGGATTCTCTGCGGGAAATCGACGAAGTTGGTGTTTTGGCATTTGATGACGGTTATACATGGTCCGTTCCCCTTCAGGAAGCTGTGGACACGGGTGCGATCATCGAACGGATTTCGGGTATTGGCTCCGCTGGCGGCACTAGTATTTATCCTGCTTTAGCGGAAGCCGTGAAAAAGATTAAAAAATCCGATGCTGCGTTAAAGCATATTGTCCTGCTCACGGATGGGCAGGATGGATTTCAAGCATATGAGGATGTCCTAAAAGAAATGGAAGAAGAAGGAATTACTCTTTCTACTGTTGCAGTCGGGACAGGTGCAGATAACGATACGCTGCAATGGCTGGCGCAGGAAGGCGGCGGTCGGTATTACTAT
This sequence comes from uncultured Lachnospiraceae bacterium, assembly GCA_964613155.1. GTDB lineage: Bacteria > Bacillota > Clostridia > Lachnospirales > Lachnospiraceae > TWA4. The sequence continues at coordinate 16,895 of CAZTHP010000030.1, forward strand.
TCCGATGCCAGCACAACACTTCCCAGAATTTTTGCGCAAGAAGTATATCTTTCTGTGAAAAGCTATTTAATTAATGAAGAATTTACACCGGTGATCGTCAATTCCCATGAGATCATTCAGGATATTTTTAACGAAGGAAGTCCCAGTCTTTTGGGATATATCGCTTCAACCCCGAAATCGACGGCCTCTGTTTTGTTACAGTCCAGTAAAGAAGACCCAATTTTAACTGTTTGGCAGTATGGATTAGGGCGAACCGTTGCATGGAACAGTGATGTAACGGGGCAGTGGACGGGAAATTTCGTAGGATGGGATCATTACGCCGCCTTGTGGCGCAATATCATTGACTGGACCATTTCCAAATCAGAATTAGGAGAAGATACCATTCAGATTCAGCAGGAAGCATCCTCCGCAGTGGTAACTTATGAAACAGAAAATTACAGTGCGCAAACGAATATTTCCGCTGTTTTTACATCAGAAAGCGGAGAACAGCAGGAGGTTACACTGAAAGCCGTTTCCCCCGGTGTTTATCAAAGCGAAGTTCCTTTGGACGAAGTCGGTATATACAGCATTAATATCCGCAATCAGGAAGGTAAGGAAATCGTAAAGAATATCAATACTGCGGCGGCTATGCAGTATTCACAGGAGTATCGCTATGCAGACGTTCATAATACATTGGAAAAATTTGTAGAAAAAGTATCGGGACGGTATATTACGCAGTCCGAAGAAGTCTTTGACACTGACTTAAAGGGCGCAATGTCCCGTATTGACCTAACAGAATTGCTGCTGTTTGTGGGAATTTTACTGTTTATGGCAGATGTCATTATCCGCCGGATGTGTGTGGACTGGCTAGGGGTGCTGCAAAGTGGATGGATGCGCGCTTCACAAGGAATTCGGCAGTTATTCATAGGACGTGTAAAGCAAGCAGAGCGCAGAAATGCAGCTGGAGGCGGCAGACGCAGTGTAGTGGAAGCAGGTCAGAAATCTGGTCAGAACGGTAAAGCAGATGGTAGTGCAGCAGGAAACCATGCAAGTATGTCGGGAGCTGGACAAAGCAGTAAAGCAGATAGCGGTACAGCAGGAAACCATGCAGGTGTGTCGGGAACTGGACAAAGCAGTAAGGTAGATAGTGGTACAGCAGGAAACCATGCAAGTATGTCGGGAACTGAACAAAGTGGTAAAGCAGATGAACGTCCCTCTAAATCGGCTGAGACACAAAAAACTGGATTTGGCCGGAAGAAATCGGATCAGAAAGCGAAAAAGCAGAAAACTGGTACAGATTCCCACAATTCTCGTAATGCAGATGAGAATATAATCGATACCTCCGCATTGCTGAAAAAGAAACGGGAGCGAGATCTGTAAGCTAGAATCTGTAAGTTAAATCTGCTGGGAAATGTACAGGCAGATGTGAAGATAAAAACGAAAGCACGAAAGAGATGAAGCAATACTACGTACAAAAGAGAAGACGAGAATCATGCCAATATTGTGCCAATATTGTGCGAATATCGTGATGAAATCGTACTAATATCGTACTAAAATAAGGAAAGCAGATCGATACAGGGAGTGAAGTGTATCGATCTGCTTTTTTAATGGAAAACTTTATCGGAATTGTTTTGCTTCTTCCAAAAAGTCTTCTTCTTTTTTTATGATGCAGTCTACAAGAGAAACGCTTTCCAGCGATGCGTGAGAGTACTGATTAAGCGCATGACTGAGTGTCTGAATTCCCATACTGCATCCGTCCATCATTAACTTTGCAATCTGGCTGTCATCCTTTTTTACCATCATTTTCATTTCTGCGACTCCCCAGGAAAATACGCTCGCACCAGGATTTGGTTCTTTTGCATTCCGTCCCTGCTCGCCTAAAAGAGCGTCAGCCTCTCTTTTTAATCTGGTGTGGCTTGTAATATACCCTTCCACAAGTTTGCGAAAGTGAGAATTTTCAATATTTCCCTGAAGATGTTTCATATTGCTGAGTGCCATGCGGCATCCAGAACTGCATTCTTCCAGCAATTGAATCGTGTCATATCCCGTTGTCACCATAGTCATGTCCTTCTTTCTGATTCCTATAAGTTTTTATAAGTTTTATAAGTTCCTATAGGTGTTCTCGTTCTATAAGCTTGAAAAAGCAGACTCTCTATGGGAAACTTCATCATGAAGCTTTATTCATTCCGTTTAAACTTCAAAACTTCTATGGGAGGCTTCCTGTGTTTTATTTCATCACAAGAACTTTCATAGCATTTTGATACGAAGCAGCATGATTTTTGTTTAAACTTAAACTTCAAAGTTTCTATTGAGAAGCTTCACAAGTTTACTCTACATCTATATATCGGTTTCAAGCTTAAAATTTCGTCCGGGAATACGAATTTTTTATTTTAAAGAATTCTCTGGAAAATTTCGAGGGTTTCCAGAGAATCCTTTTCACCTTCATCCGTAAAAGCGGAACATGCTATAGTATGTGCAGTTTGCCGAAGAACATGTACGGCAGAAGTAAAATGTAGTTTTTATACGTTGTACAGATTACAGCTTAGATAGTGTACAGCTTAGATAGTGTACAGCTTACGTAGTGTACAGTTTATATAGCTTACGTAATGTATAGTTTACATAGTATACAGTTTACCATTTATTTACAGTGGCAGCTGTCTGCGTAAGCAGGACAATATTTTGCAAGAATTTCCCGAATTTCAAATAATTGCTTTTGATTTAAAATTCGCTTCGGAATGCAGAAACTGTGAAAACGATCTGCTCGAATGGCAAATAACTGATCGGTTTCAAAGCATTTTCCACCAGCAAATGCAAACAGGTCAACGGAGTCATCGCCGTAAGGGAGAATATAACCGTCAGAAGATACTACCAATTTGTAGGTTCCTCTCTGCTTGCTGATCTTACGTGCGCTGTTTTTGCCTTTTAAAGACGGATAAGCTCCGACGATAAAGGAAAACGCCGCCATTACAATTGCCGTAAATGCGTAGTGAATACCGTATGGATTTTGCGCATATAAGATAACGGCACCGATGGCAAGAACAAACAGAACACAGCTCATGATAATCCTGGATTTTTTGGAACGTTTATCACAGATAAGAGTCATAGATTCTGCCAGTTCGTCATAAGACAGTTGATAATTCAAATGATATTTTTTAATATCCGTAGATTCTTCCAGCTGTGGACGCTTTGCAATCCGATCTTGTTCCTTTTCTTTGCCTTTGCCAGAACGGAATAGCTGATCAAACAATTTCATAACATTCACTCCTCAATTCTTATCTTAACGAAAATTCTTAACGAAATCCTTGCTGTTTTTATTAGTTTCTTCTAATAATCTCATTTAGTAATACGGTCAATTAATAATCCCATCCAGTAATACGGTCAATAATATTTCTCTTTCTATTGGGATCATAAGCCATATTCGGAAGACGTTCGGATTTTACAGGATTACCCTTTTCATCGTAATTATCTTTATGCACATCGTATTTTGCAGGATTTTTCATAATCTTAATCCAAGATACGATGACACCGACAAAGAGGAAGACTCCAAGGAATCCACCCAGATTCATAAGCTGTTTGATACCGTTTACACCCTTTGTACCAACGAAGATGACACACAGAACACCACCAGTTACACCCCAAAGAACTTTCATTAATACAGGTGATTCGGTATCTTCTGCGGTTAATCCTTCTGTACAAAGACCGGACATCGCGTTAGTATTGGAGTCGGCAGCTGTTACGAAGGAAAGTGCTGTTACAACCAGGAATAAGGTAATCGTTAATGCTGAGAAAGGTAACTGCTGGAATACAGCACAAGTTGCAAATCCTTCTCCACCTTCCAGAGCTTTGGAGATACCAGCGCCCTGTAATTCGTAGTAAATTGCGGAAGAACCGAAGAATCCCATCCAAATACAAGAGAAGATAGAAGGAATGAAGAAAATTACGTCGATGAATTCTTTAACAGAGTAACCACGGCCAATCTTACCTAAGAACAGAGCAGTGATCGGCATCCATGCATAGTAACTGCACATGAAGAAGGTCGGCCACCATCTGGACCAGTAATCACCTTCAGAAGCAGAAGTTAAAAGACTCAATTCGAAGAAACGAGAAACGTAAGTACCAAAAGTTTCAACGGTTACATCCAGCATATAAGCAGTCGGTCCGAACAGGAATAAGAATGCAAGCAAAATTAAGAACAGACGGCTGTTTAAAGTGGAAAGAATACGGATACCGTTCATAACACCAGAAGATGCGGATAAAACGAAAGCAGCTGTCATAACCATGATAATAATGATCTGCATTGTTTTCGTTGCTTCGCCGCCTGTTAAGGAACAGATACCATCAGCGATCATGATAACGCCGTAACCCATAGAACCAGCAATACCGCAGCTCATGCAGAATAAGCAGATTGCATCGATAACAGGGTTGATCTTTTTGTTTAACTTATCGCCTACCATCGGGTTGATCATAGAACCAATCGCATATTTCTTTTCCATGTTGAAGAAAACAAATGCAAAGGTTAAAGCAGCCAGACAGTAAATTGCCATAGGGTTAAATGACCATTCCAGGAACATGGTGTCCATAGCAAATGTGATTGCAGCACCGGAACCGGGTTCTGCATGTGCATAAGAAGCCGGATTATACATATGAATCATAGGCTCTGCACATCCCCACAGGGTAATACCTGCTGCAAGAATGGTACAAAGTGCGATCCATACGAAGTTTCCGTAACTCATCTGCGGTCTGGCTTTGGGGCCGCCGAGACGAACATGCTTGATCGGGCTTGCATAGGTGATCAGCAGAAGCATTACAGCGACAACGGTACAGCCGTTAAAAAGCCAGGAAAAATTTTCAAGAATCCAGGTTTGGATCAGTGTAAGCGTTGCATCAAATGCTTCGTAGTTGACAAAGCTCAATACAACGATGGCAACCAGGATCAACCAGGGAGGAAGAAAGATTTTCCAGTTGATAGTTTTTTTGTTGTTCGTATTTTTGTTTTCCATAAGTTTGCCCCTTTCTTTTGGAACGTTTTATAGCCTTCGTATTTCCTCAAAAGATAGCATTGTATTTATTATGATTGTTTTGAGATTTGAAATTTATTAGTTAATATGGTTATTGTTATCGTATAGGATTGCAAATTATTTTATTATGAGTTGTATAAAATAAAAACTTAAAAGTTAATATGATTTTTGTTATATTGGAGCAAAAATCAAGTAATCGATTTTGGGTTTGTATATTGTGATTATATAGGAAAAAATGTTGACTAGAAATAGATAATTTACAAGCGTGAAGAAAATTTTATATTTAAAATTTTCTTCACGCTTGTTTTTAACAAAGATCAAATTTTAGTGAATTATTATGTATATGTTTTAAGATAGATTATGCTTTTTTCGTTTTCTTTACAACTGCAATTAAAGCACCTGAAATCAGCATACACAGAGCGCCCATAATTGCGGCATAGATAAAGATTCTGTTGTAACCAGTTTTTCCTGCATAAGAATCGAGCCATGAACCAGCCAGTGAGAACATGAAAACGTCAGGCAGATAACCGAATGTGGAGAGGATACCAGATACACGTCCAGTTACATTTACATCGATACCAGCATCATCGATATCAGCAAAGTACTGACTTCTGATTGCGTAAACTAAAATAACACCAATAAAGAAGTTTGATAATACGATCATGTATGCGCCTGCGCTGACAGGGATAACGATGAACGCTGCCCAGCTGAGTGCAAGAGCGGCAGCAGCACCGCAGATAACTTTTAAGCGAGAATGAATTTTATCTGCTAAAAATCCACCAACTACACCGCCAACACCCTGAAGCAGGTAACGGATACCACCTAAATTTGCAGCAGCGGTTTCAGACATTCCGTACATTGTAACGAGATAAGTATTGATATAGCTCATCAGTCCATATACACTGTAAGCGGTAAATACAATACCAACTAACAACCATACACGAGGAATTTTCAGGCATTTAAACATACCAATACAAATTTCTTTTAAGGATTCTGTCTGATCTTTTGTGTTAGTATTATCAATAACAAACCAGCAAAGAATACCAACGATCAGTAATAAGATCGCACAAAGACGGATTGCCCATGCAGCGCCTGTAATATTGTCTGCGAAACGTGCGTAAACGGCTGCCATAACAAAAACAAGCAATGCATTTAAAAAGCCTCGTAAGCCTTCTTGAAGACCGAAAAGACGTCCCTGTTCATCAGAATCTCCGAGTGTTCGAACGGCTTTAATAACAGAACTCCAGTAAGTCATAACCGTGGTGAATCCCATTAATGCGAAAATCAGACGGCTCACTGTATAACCAGGGAACATGGAAAACCATAATCCTAATAAACCAGTTGATACAAAGGAAAAGGTTAACATGATTTTAGGTGAAAATTTATCTGCTACAATACCGCCTAAGAAATAAGCAGGTGTTGCGATGATAGCATACCATCCGTTTAATGAACCCATTTGTGCATTTGTGAGTCCCATGGCATTCTGAATCGGGATATAGAACGATTCTCTAATATAGGGAAGCTGGAAAATAAAACCGGCACCACATGCAAGCAATAATAACGTTCCGTATTTTTTAATAGTTGCTTTATCCATAGATAATACCTCTCTAAGTAATTTCTGTAAATCTTATCTTATTGTTTATACTCTAGCGATATCTTCTTCTTTCATACCCAGTTTACGCATGATTTCATCTAATGCAGTACGTTTTTCAGGCGCAAGATCGGGGCGTGTATAGTTATTAACAAGAGTGTCAATTCGTTTCTGAATGGATTCATATAATGCCTTGTTCGGATCTCCGGTTGTGTTTTTGTGGATAGAAACCTGGCTGTACCAAGGATCGATACGACATCTTTCAAAAGTATGATCTACTGTAACGAAAGTTCCTTCTTCTTCAACTGCTTCTTTAATGGCATCAAATGCAAGTGCATCTTCGTCAGCAGGCATTTCGCTGAAATAATACTTCATTCTGGTGAAAGTTTCGATATCTAACATGAATTTTTCAAAACTTACAGAATTGAAAGAGTGTAAAGAACCTGTTGCATGCATCATTAAGTTTGCTCTTTCAGAGAAAGATTCGAACATGCTCATGGTGCTTTCAACACCAGCCTGTGCTGTCAGACCGGAAGCGTTGGACATACCGCCGCCGCTTCGGCAAGGAAGACCATATCTTTTAGCCATTAATGCACCGTATTTTGCTTCTTTAACAAAGCCGGGGCAAGCATTTGAAACCTGCATGCTGGTCATATCACTTACAGTAGAAGCAAAACCGTAAATAATAGGAGTGCCAGGACGAACCAGCTGTGCATAAACATTAGTAGCAAGAATTTCAGCATTTGCTAAGGATACATTACCTGCTAAAGAAATCGGGCCTGTTGCACCAGCCATGTTACCAGGAGCAATTACTAAAGGCTGTCCATTTTCTGCACAAACTTTGATTGTATCCAGTGTTTCTTTTGTAATAGAAAGTGGACTTAATGTAGAGATTAAGTTAAAGGTACAAGGGATTTCTGTGATATCACCATCAAAGATGATCTTCATCATTTCCATGATTGTTTCAGCTTGTTCCCCTTTACCGCATACTGAGAATAATGCTTTATCAGAACGGCAGAGTGTTGCATAAACCATAGCTTCAGCAGAGATTTCAGCAGCAATATCAGAAGGCTGTGCCAGAATACCGCCGTTAATTGCAAATTCATCGCTTTCCTGAACAATAACAGCAAGTTTTAAGAAATCATCAAATGTAGCAGGGCGGAGAGTTCCATCGGCTTCGCAAACAGAAGGGCTGCCGTAACCGGGTGTCATATAGATATCTTCCATATTCATGCTTACATTGTATTTGCTGTTACGTGCATATACTGTAAAATCTTTCGTTGCTGCATCCATAGCGTCCATAACTTGTTTTTCTGTAAAATATGCGCGCTTTCCTTCTACGCGGATTCCATTTTCACGGAATACATCTAATACTTCTTCTGAAAGGAATGCCATACCAACTTCTTCAAGAATACGCAGGGTATTCTGATGGATTAATTCAACAATTTCCGCATCACGTGCAGCTTCTAATTCTTTTTTCATTCTAATTTCCTCCTGGAAAAGTGATTTAAAAGTAATCTTGATTACCTTTAGGTAAAAAATATAGCTGAGAAAGTCAGCTTTTATTAAATTTACTGCATATTTGGCCATTTCAATATATTCAGCAGTAAATATATGAACAGGATACAAAAGGTTATCCTGATTACCTTTGAGCTTTAATAAATGCCGATAGTTCGCTATCAGCATAGTATTAATGTTTTATGCATCCAATTGTGTTCCGGGTTCTACGAAACGATTGAATAATTGGTAAATTAAATTATAGCAGTCATCTGCTGCAGAGATTATGTCTGTCTTAGACATTGAAATTTTAGAATATTGTGTGAAAATGCCATTAAATACTGCGACACTTAATCGACTGAGTAACGATGCATTCTCTATTGTGATCAATCCAGCATTGGCAGCGCGTCGCAAACGAATAAATTCACGTTCGCTTAGATTATTACTGAAGATAATACTGGCAGCGAAGCCATCAAAATGTCTCTGTACTTCAGGAAATAGCTGATAATATTCATAGACGCATTCTTCTAACATATCTTTTTGATCACTGAAAAACATAAGTTCATAGTAAGGCTTATTCTTAAATGCTTCATAAATAAAGCATTTCCAGAGCAGTAAATCCATCTGGATCGATGTAATATCTTTCCGAACGGTCTGCTTCATAAATTCAACGATATAAGGTTCCAAAAATTTTGTAGAAGCCAACATGACTAAATGTTCTTTGTTTTCAAAATGTTTATATAAAACGGCGCTTGTGCAGCCGGCTTTTGCAGCAACTTTTCGTATATTAACACCCTCGATTCCTTCTTCTTCGAGAATCTCGCTGGTAATCTGGATGTATTTTATCTTTCGATCAGGATTTAGATTCATAAAGTTCCTCGTCTTGAACCAAATTCATTTGGTAATCTTGATTACCTTGAGTATATAGATTTTGATTGGATTTGTCAATATGAAATTTTATTTTTATTTTGATTCTTATATTTTTAACAAAATGGGAATCAAAATTTGATGGAAAATTTATGGGAAATTTTCAGATGCCACTAAAAATACATAAAAGTGTGATTTTCATCACACTTTTATGTATAATTATGTGATTGTGCTTGTATTTTTGCTTGAATCGCATATAATAATCTTGTGGAAAAAAGTACCTAACTAGGATAATGAATCATCAAAATCTTAATAAAAATGTGAGGAGAGTGAAGCGATGGAACGATTTATTTTGAAAAAGCTGCTGGAATGGAAGGAGTCTCCTTATCGCAAACCCTTAATTTTAAAAGGTGTGCGTCAGGTGGGGAAGACCTGGATTTTGAAAGAGTTCGGCAGACGCTATTATGAAAATACCGCTTATTTTAACTTTGATGAAAACGAGGAATACAAACAGTTTTTCGAAACGACTAAAGACGTTGACCGCATCTTGCAAAATTTGATGCTTGTCAGTGGTCAAAAAATCGTACCAGAAAAGACTCTGATCATTTTTGATGAAGTACAAGATTGTCCGAAAGTGATTAATTCGATGAAATATTTTTGTGAAAATGCTCCGCAGTATCATATTGCCTGTGCCGGATCTTTGTTAGGAATTGCGCTTGCAAAACCATCTTCTTTTCCGGTGGGGAAAGTTAATTTCATGCAGATTGATCCGATGACTTTTTCAGAGTTTTTGATTGCAAATGGTGATGAAAATCTAGTTGATTATCTCGATCGTGTAGATACGATCGAGCCGATTCCGGATGCATTTTTCAATCCGCTGTACGAAAAATTGAAGATGTATTATATCACAGGTGGCATGCCGGAATCTGTCTTGATGTGGACGGAAGCCCGCAATGTTTCGGCGATGCAGGAAGCTTTATCCGATATTATCAGTGCTTATGAGCGTGACTTTGCCAAGCATCCTAATGTGAATGAATTTCCGAAAATTTCGATGCTCTGGAAAGCGATTCCTTCTCAGTTGGCAAGAGAGAATAAAAAATTTATTTATAAGGTTATCAAAGAAGGGGCAAGAGCCCGTGAATATGAAGATGCTTTGCAGTGGTTGGTAGATGCCCGTTTGGTGCATAAAATTTATCGTAGTTCAGCTCCCGGTCTTCCCGTAGCAGCTTACGATGATCTGTCAGCATTTAAGATTTATTTGGTAGATGTTGGTTTGCTTCGCCGTCTGGCACGACTAGCTCCCACTGCTTTCGGTGAGGGAAATCGCCTATTCACAGAGTTTAAGGGAGCATTGACAGAAAATTTTGTGCTGCAAACTTTAATCACACAATTTGAAGTAAGTCCGCGTTATTGGACGAAAAGCAATCCACCGTATGAAGTTGATTTTCTCATACAGAGAGAAAATGATATTTTTCCGATTGAAGTAAAATCAGAAGCGAACACATCTAGTAAGAGCTTGAAAAAATTTAAGGAGCTGTTCCCGGATAAGGTAAAGCTTCGTATACGTTTCTCTCTGGATAATCTGAAACTGGATGACGATGTGCTGAACATTCCGTTATTTATGGCGGATCAGACAGATCGACTGATTGGATTAGCATTGGAACAATAAGAAAATCACATAATTTTTGATAAAAGTGTGATTCTCATCACACTTTTATGTATAATTTCGTGATTTGGCTTGTACTTGTATTCCCCGAAATCATCTATGCCACTACATAAACGTGCATTGTTCCAGTGCGTAGTAAATTTCTTTTATCCGCAGGGAATCTTCTCCGAAAAAATTGCGGCGGATATACAGTGCATCACCAAGATGGTTCATCGCTTCCATTGCATCACCGTGGTGGATGTAGTACAAACCGATCTGATAGTGGAGAGAAGCCGTTTCTTCATGCATCGAACCATTTTGCTCCTTGCAGGTTTCTAATTGATTTAAAAGGGTAGCTAATTCTGTATCCATATGTGTAAAATCCTTTCTAAACAATGAAATCTAATGCAAGTATTATATCGTATTTAAAAAAACTTGAAAAGGTGGCTACCGCAATCCCACTGGCTTTAGACGGTGGGTTAAGGTA
>CAZTHP010000031.1:0-8703 GCA_964613155.1 uncultured Lachnospiraceae bacterium
TTTCATCGCTACAATGATTTTTGTTTTATATAAACTTTCATCGCTACAAAAAAGATCAATCAGCATTTATCACCGATTGATCTTTTGATTTTTTACTTTGACTTTTTATTTAATTTTTGCGATAAGCAGCTTCTTCTTTCTCTAATTCTTCATATAACTGCCGAAATATCCAATTCACATTATGCGGTGTTACGATCGCTTTCAAAGCAATCCGTGGAATCCCCGCTCGTCTCATATTTCGCAGAAATTCATCCAACCGTTCATTTGTAAAACCATATAATACCATCATCTGACGAGACAATTTCTCTAATTCCTCATTTTTACAAACAGGCAGATTCTCTGCAGCGCGCTCAATTGTTTCCTGCATGGACGTTTCTGTAACGCTCTGCATCTCCTGCGATTTCTTTTTCAAAACACTTTCAAATCCCGGCAATTTCAGCAGTGTCCCTAAAACTTCTTCCGTCTGCTCTGGTTCTACCACTCTGCATAAAATCCCCATACGAGCAGCAACACCAAGAACCTGCTGTCCTATTTCCGTATCACGAAAACGATATAATAACAGTACTTCTCTTTGGGCAATTCTTCTATTTTTCATATATGAAATCCTTTCATTATAAGCCTTTATCTGTCGGTTTTTCCTGGCAAATTCCTTCCCTTATAAGCCTTTATTTGCCGGAGTTTTTCTGGCAAATTCCTTCCCTTATAAGCTTTTATTTCCGGGTTTTCCTGGCAAATTCCTTCCCTTATAAGCTTTTATTTCCGGGTTTTCCTGGCAAATTTCTTCCCTTATAAGCTTTTATTTCCGGGTTTTCCCGGCAAATTTCTTCCCTTATAAGCTTCCATTTGCCGGGGTTTTCCCACGAAAAACCTTCCTTTACTTTGGGCTCCTCTCACTGCCTTTGGACAGTGAAAGGAGCCCCTTAACTTGTCATCCTAATCTATCTAAGCATCTGCTTACCGCAAAGTCATCTTCTGCAGTGCTCCATTGGCATAAACGACCAAATTATTTTCGGAAAAACGCAGGACACCTTCGATATTTCGATCCAGTTTATCCTGATATTTGCAGACACCTGTCAAATTATAAGTAGCAAGTGTATTTTTATTATAAACCACAATTCCATCGCCTGAGAAATCAGCATATTCATATTCAAAATTAATATCCTGCTTCATGACCCGGTCTCCGGTTTTATCAAATACCATCATCGTATAGGCGATTTCAACGCTTTTCTCACTTTCTGATTCTGCAGTTCCCTCGTCTGCTGCTGCGGTTTCTACTTTTTGCGCTTTTTCGTCTTTCTTATCTTTCGTATCTTCTGCTTTTTTCGCTTTATCATTTTCTGCTGAATCCAGAACGACACCTACATATTCTTCATTGTATAATACCGTCTTAATGCGTGCATCAAATTCCTGCGTCCGTGCTAATTCCGGCTCTAATGCATTTTTGGTTGAATAGAAGTCAATGGACTGCTCTGTGATCGCTGCGCTATTTTGATCATCGAAAAAGATCACTTCCGGCACCAGCGTTTCTTTATACTGCTCAAATCCACCAACCGTACGATCTACTTTATTTTTTCCGACTTCAAAATTTCGGAAAACCACTCGATTCATCATCACACCGGAGTTCGCATAAATATAAGAAGAAATCAACTGTTTGCCATCAGGTGAAATCGCAATATCCAGCGGATAGCCGTCACCGGAAATCAAGGTTTTAATTTCCACTTCAATTACAGAACCATCTTTTCTAAAATAATTGATGTAATTGCTGGTTTTATCATCCAGCACAACTGCCGTTACACCAGCGTTTGAAATATCCGCTTTTAAGATCTTCTTTGCCGTTTTAGCATTTCCTGTACAACCGTCCCGATTGAAAATATAAAGAGAGGTTCCTTTTACATCGTAAATCACGATATAATCTCCCCGTACAGCAAGTGTCGGAATATCCATGTCAAATGTCTGATTCCACATCACTTTGCCATTTTGGTCGATACAGCTGACACCATCAGAGCTATAATGCAGAATCACATCCTGAAATGCATAATAGGAAGACGAACCATCTGCCGCCGCCGCAATCTGCCATTCTACATCATAACTGTGATATCTGCGGTTTTTATTATAAAAAGAAGCACCGCCAAATACCAGAATGACAACCAAAGCCACCGACACGATCTGTTTGAAATGTTCTCGGATTTTCCGGGCTGTACGCTGAACAAAACCATATTTTCCAAGAGTACCTTCTACCATCTGCTGCTTCCAAAACTCCTGGCGCACAGATTTCGATACATTATCCTTATTCAGCGGATTTTTCAGATTGCCTTTTACTGCCTGAGCAGAAGAACTCTCCTGGTTTACACCAGATTGCGGCTTCTCTTTTGCAGCACGTTTCTGCGGTTTTTTCCACATGAACTTCCGTTTTGCTGCAACACCGCTCTCCGACTTCTGCGATTGGTCTTGCTTCCGGTTCCCTCTGTTGCCACGTCCCACACTACTGTCAAAAGCTGCATCATCTTCACTTTGTCTGCTTCTCTGCCCAGCATCATCCGCAAACTCCTGTGATGCAGCATTTCCATAGCTTCGGTCATTCTGCGCTGTTGTATCGGAATTTCTCACAGTCCCCTGTGAAGCAGAGCTTCCAGAACTTCCAGAGTTTCCATCGTTTCGATCATCCTGGGCTGCCGCCGCATTCCTTTCACGATCCTGCACTCCTGCCTGTGTTCCTTCCGATGCTGCACCAGATGTCTTCCGATCATTTGCTGTGCTCTCCGGCTGTACCTCATAAACGTACCGAACTGTTCGTCCGCTTCGTGTCTGCGGTCTATGCCAGATTTTAATATCCTCCTGCCCCTCTAAATTCTGAGGCTGCTGCGAATTTTTATCTGAATTTTCGTTTTTATTTCGTTCGTCCATCCTCGTATCCTGTCTCTTGTCCTATCTCTATTCTGTCTTACTTCCTCGCACAAGCATCCGCTTACGATCCGTCTACTTCTACGAGTTTTTTTTATACTGCTTATCATACTACAAGAATATTGAAAAAACAAGAGACGTTCCGCGTCGATACAAAGGGTGAGAAAGCTTGCGTAAGCGTCTTAACTATGATAAAATTCAAAAAATCATCATCTTGCCGGCAAGGTTAAGATGGTTCCATACTGCAAAGAAGAAGGATCGGTTATATTATTTTCCAGACAAATTGCATCTACCATCGTTGTCGTTCCATAATATCGTTCACTGATCGAGTACAAGCTGTCTCCTTTTTTCACCAAATATCGCAGCGGAAATACATACGAACTGCCAACCGCAGTTTTATTTCCCGAAACTGCATTTTCCTCTTTTTTACCGCTTTGAGCTATATTTCCATCCAGATCACTCGTTTTCGTCAAATTTCCGTTCAAATTACTTTCTTTTGCCATGTTTCCACTGGAATTACTTTCTTTCGCTATAGTTCCGTCCGAATCGCTTTCCTTCGCCAAATCTCCATCGAAATTCCCTTCTTTTACCATGTTTCCACTGGAATCACTTTCTTTTGTCAAGTTTCCATTCGAATCACTTTCTTTTGCCAAGTTTCCATTCGAATCACTTTCTTTCGCCGTATTTCCGTTTGAATCACTTTCCTTCGCCAAATCTCTATCCGAATTACTTTCTTTCGCCAAATTTTTATCGGAATCGCTTTCCTTTGCTAAATTGCCAGCCGAATTACTTGTTTTTGCGGAATTCAGAATAGATGGATCATTTTCCAAAGCTCCATTTTCACTTTCCACGCTTTCTCCCAGTACATAACCGGAATCTGCACCTGCGGGAACTGCCGATTCTTCCAAAATGCTGCCTAAAATTCCTTTTTCGATCGTAGCATTGTCGCGGAATTGGCTGAATTTAACCTGATCTGAGAACAGCAAAAATGCTAATATAAAAATTCCGGCTATCGATACGCCTCTCACAATCCGATCTCCTTTCTTAATTTGCGTTTTTCCATCCTTCTCCTTTCCCGATTTCTCCGAAAATACTGCTTTTTTTCGAATCCATTTTTCAGGACCCGTATCCGGTATGATTCCTTTTCGGCTCCGATCACCCAAATCCGGAGTTCGCTTCGCTTCACTTTGTTTTCCGTTTCGCTGCTTTCGCTCCGATTGTCTCTCTCGATCTTGCTTCGCTCCATTTAACTCCGCTTTTCGTTCTCGCCCTCTATTACCCGCGGATTCTTCATGCTCACCTGATGTTCCCTGTTTTTCCAGAACACGCAAACTTTCCTGCCGTATGATATACGACTGCATTTCCTCATTTTTTTCATAGTAAACATAATATCCCGCTAATTTTACCAGCCCATGCCCGGAATAAGAAAAGACTTCTTCGTCCTGATTTCCAACATGGAATAAGACTTGATATTCCGATGAAAAATGATCTTCAAATATCCGCGCCATTTCCATTTCTGAGATGCGATTCTGCTTGCTCGAAACAAAAAATCCACAGATTTCCATTTCCGGAAAATATACCCTGCTCTCCGCCTGTATTTGTCCAGGTGTCTGTCCATCCATTTTCCAATAAGGATCCTCTGCTGTAGCAGCTCCCCTTATAAATAAATGCATCACACCGTTGATTCGCTGTTTTCTTCCCAAAAGAATCCCACTTGCAATGCCGCTTTCCTGCAATCCCCGCAGCCGCTGAATATAAGTATGTACGTAATCTTCCACATAAACACGGATCCAATCTTCTTTCTCACCAATCTGACGAATATTTTTCGGTAATTTATTCTGTTCCATCCCAAATCCTCCTATCAAACTCTCAACTGCTCTGCACATCATTTCGCTTGGTATTAGTCAATACATTCTTTGCTCTATTTTTGTATCTGTGTACTAATACAAATTTTATATACATTTTTACAATTATCGTTGCTGCAACTGTGCATCTGCTTTTTGTATTTAACTTTTGATACAATTCCTTTTTTGTGTTAGTTTACTGTTACAATTTCTTTTCTATCACCTGCTATTATTTTTCATCGCAGCTTCTCGTCACAGTCATCTACCACAGCTTTTAAGCACAATCTCCTATCACAGCTTTTAACCACTGTCTTCTATCACAGCTTTTAACCACTGTCTTCTATCACAGCTTTTAAACACAATTTCCTGCCACAGCTTTTAACCACTGTCTTCTATCACAGTTTTTAAGCACAATCTTCCATCACAGCTTTCTATCACAACTTTCTATCCTGATTTATAACCGTTCAGAAGCAAGCATTTGAAAAATTGCTCTGAACAGCTACATACGTTTATTTCTACTTGTCCATCAACTGCTGACAGCCATCATGTTATCACAACAAAAATACGGAGTCTGTCGAAATACGCCAAACTCCGCTTAAAAAAAATCTACCCGTTTCCACCTGTTTCAGCAAAAAACAGCCTTCAAAATCCCCTGAGAAATATTATCAGCCATATTCATAACCATTCCCAACCGAATATTCTGTAAAAGTATCGGTTCGAGACAGCTTCCCCAACTGACAATTCCCGTAATCGCAATATCTCCTACCATTCTCAAATCTTTATTTACGCCGCATCCAGGTTTCAAACCGCCCTCAGATAATGTAATACAACCTACCGAATCTCTGGAACCAACCGAGGCATCGACTGCAACGACCACATAATCTGCAAAATCTCGTTCAATAATCTGAAGAACCGATTCCAGATTCACTGCATGAACGGGCAGTGTTAGCGTTCCCACAACAAAAACATCCGCATTTTCTGCAAATCGTTTCTTTTTCTTTAATAAATGACCTGTCAACGGGCCTAAACTGTCGCCGGTAGAGCGGTCACTGCCAATGCACAGAAACAGTAACGCATCTTTTCCTGTTTGTCTTTGAATCCGCTCAATCATTTTTGCCAGCTGAAATCCAAAGTTGTCCGTTTCAAACTGCTCACCCGACGCATAATATATCACCTGTTTGTGTTTCTTCATCCGATTGTCTCCGCATTTCTAATCTAAAAGTCACGTACAATATCAGTATGCCCCCATAAAGATTTCTGTATACCAAAATCCTCCATGCCTGCATGATAAATATTTTTGAAAGCCAAACACCTTTGCAACCATCGCTTCCTGCTCATTTTTTTCACCCGGCAGTCCAAGAAACCAGCGACTTGTATGTTCTCCCGTTTCCTTTTGATACTCGACACGGAACAAAATCAAATATCGGAAGTGATTATAGGAATTCTGAAGAAAACTATTATGTGCCAGAATCCAGTTATTTCGCGGCAGTCTGCCAATGTCATTTGGACGGATCCGAATCACTTCACACAGTTTTCCCTTTTCTTCTAATCCAGCTTCTGCACCTCGATTCATTAGGGAAATGGGGCGGATATCCACGTGAGGATAATGGGAACAGAATTTTTTCCACAATTCCATTTGATTTTCCACTTTTCCTGTTCCCCTTCGGCTTCGTCTCACATACCGCTGCGCATTTTGGGGAATGGCGTCCGCTATAGCTTCCTGCTGGCGAAGCAGCTCCGAAGCAGCCTCAATCTCCTGCTGAATTTCCTCACTTGTTTTCATACAACATTCTTGCTCCGACTTCGCTCTGCGTTCTTTCTGAACTTCTTCCGCATCTTCCTTGTCTCTCTTTTCTTCCAAATCCTCCTTTTCTCTCTTTTCTTCCAACCCTGATTTTCGCAAAACTTCTTCACTTGTTTTCATACAAATTTCCAGTTCAGACTTCAATCTAACCTCTCCATGAACTTCCTCTCCTAGTTTTTCACGGCTTTCCACTTCCGGCTCTGACTTCGATCTAACCTCTCCATGAACTTCCTTTCCTAGTTTTTCACAGCTTTCCACTTCCGGCTCTGACTTCGATCTAACTTCTCCATGAACTTCCTCTCCTAGTTTTTCACGGCTTTTCACTTCCGGCTCTGACTTCGATCTAACCTCTCCATGAACTTCCTCTCCTAGTTTTTCACGACTTTCCACTTCCGGCTCTGACTTCAATCTAACCTCTCCATGAACTTCCTTTCCTATTTCTTCACGACTTTCCACTTCCGCCTGCAAGTTCAACTCTCCGGAACTCACTCTTTCCTCTCCTTTGCACTTCCCTGCCTCATCCTTCAGCTGCCACTTTAACGCACCTTGAATTTCTTCCGCATCTTCCTTTTCTCCCGTCTCCGCTTCAGCTGCCCGAAAAAATGGTTTTGGTTCTCTCCACAATGTCATATAATAATGCCGCCGATTTCCAACTGGCTGGAGACAAATTCCGTAAACCTGTGAAAAAGAAAGCCCGCTTTCCCACATCGTTTCCAAAGCGGTACTTCCCTGATACTCACCGCGCCCATTTTGCAGCACCATTTGTCCTACTGGAATCCGCCGCATACTTTCATCTACTAAACAGATTTCCATCGGCCGTCCACCTTTTTGCATCAGTCCATTTACAATAACCTGAAAACGAACTCTCGGTGCACGGATTTCCACCTTTGCAAATCCGACATTTCGCAGCTTTCTCTCATCTTCATAGGCATAAATATACGATAAAAACCTTCTGAAACTCACCGTTTCCATCGAATTGAAATTTTCTGACATAAAAAATGCCTCCTTTCACAACACTATATGAAAGGAGGCATTTAAATATGAAGATTCTAAAAACGAAAGATTGTTGATCGATTAGTTGATTAGTTATCCTGTAATGCATTGCTTAAAGCCGCAAATTGTTCGAGGCTTAACGCTTCTCCACGGATATTTGCTGCTAATCCGATGGATTCCAGTGCTGCTGAAATCTGTTCTTTCGTAAAATGCAGTTCCGGAGAGTTATTTAAACTGTTGAGCATCGTTTTTCTTCTTTGGTTAAAGGATGCCCGGATCAGTCGAAACATCAACGCTTCATTTTTCACCTCTACCGGCGGTTTCGCATGTCTGTGCAGACAAATTACAGCGGACCCTACATTAGGACGAGGAATAAAACAGTTCGGCGGTACATTTGCCGCTAAGAGAGGTTCCGAATAATACTGAACTGCCAAAGAAAGGGCACCATATTCTTTGCTGCCGGGACCGGATTTCATCCGATCTGCGACTTCTTTTTGTACCATGACGGTAATACTGTCTAAAGGCACCTGTGATTCAAATAATCCCATAATGATCGGCGTCGTAATGTAATAAGGCAGATTTGCCACTACTTTGATCGGCTTTCCGTCATTTTCTTCCTGAACCAATTGATTCAAATCTAATTTCAAAATGTCATTATGAATAATCTTAACATTCTCATAAGGATGAAGGGTGTCCTGCAGAATCGGAATCAAGTTATTGTCAATTTCAACTGCAATTACTTTCCGTGCCCGCTCTGCCAACATCTGTGTCATCGTGCCAATGCCCGGACCGATTTCTAAAACGCAATCTTCCGGTCCCACACCGGCTGCATCCATAATCCGTTCCAGCACTCGCATATCGATCAAAAAGTTCTGACCAAATTTTTTCTGAAAATTAAACTGATACTTCTGCAGGACCGCTATTGTTTCCTGTGGATTCCCAAGATTTGCCATATAAAATGATTCCTTTCTTCCTGTTTCCCTCTTATTTTCCGCTGTCTTTTATCTTATTACAGTCTACAGTCAGATTACTTACAGCTATTGATTTCTTCAACTGTTGTTTTCCGCTTATCGTCTCTAACTGACTTACGGCTGTTGATTTTTCCAACTGTTGTTTTCAACTTATCGTCTCCAACTAACTTACGGTTGTTGATTTTTCCAA
>CAZTHP010000031.1:8803-17584 GCA_964613155.1 uncultured Lachnospiraceae bacterium
ACTTACGGTTGTTGATTTTTCCAACTGTTGTTTTCAACTTATCGTCTCTAACTGACTTCTGCTAGTTTCCGGCCTTCCATCGCTAGCTAGCTCTAATTCATAGTATCTTCAATTGCCGCAGCAACCATTTGCTTTATGGTCATTGCGGCAATTATCGCCGTTCAAACACTAGTTGATCCCATAGAATCGACATGCATTTTCCCAAGCTGCTTCTAAAACTTCTTCTTCACTGATTTCTTTCAGACAAGCAATTTCTGCTGCGACATACGCAATCTTTTCAGAAGAATTTCGCTTTCCCCGGAAAGGCACCGGTGTTAAATACGGTGCATCGGTTTCCAGCAAAATCCGGTCTAAAGGCATATATTGCACGACTTCCTTTAATTTCCGGCCGTTTTTATAGGTCACGACCCCGCCGATTCCCAGATAATAACCCATATCCAGATATTCTTTGGCCATTTCTGTGCTATAAGAAAAACAGTGAATGACCATGCGAAAATCGGGACCGCCTGCTGCCCGAATTATATCCAGTGTATCCTTGGCTGCTTCTCTGCTGTGAATGATCACAGGCTTATCAAGCTCTTTTGCCAATTCCAATTGACGCTGGAACCATTTTTTCTGAACCGATGCTTCTACGGTATCCCAATAATAATCCAGTCCAATCTCACCGATCGCCAATACTTTTTCATGCATGGCAGCCTGACGGATCTGTTCAAAGTTCTCCTCTGTCAGATCGCCGGTTTCAGTCGGATGAACACCTGCTGCACCGTAGAAAAACGGATATTTTTCGATTAATTCCAGTGTATTAGGAATCTCATACAAATTTGCAGAGACATTCACGATCCGCTCAACACCCTGCTCCTGCATGGAACGGATTAATTCTTCGCGGTCTGAGTCAAAAGCATGGTCGTCGTAATGTGCATGTGTGTCAAATATTTTTCTCATCATGTGATACTCCACTCTGCTGGATTCTTAACAGATTTCTGAACCACAGATAATATCTTTATCGGGTGTCATCACGCAAAGATTTCCTTCATCATCGGATGCAGCCAGAATCATACCCTGAGATTCCACGCCACAGAGCTTGCAGGGCTTCAGATTTGTTACCACTGCAACTTTCTTGCCGACCATTTCATCCGGTTTGTAGTATTTTGCAATACCGGAAACAATCTGGCGAACTTCTTCACCGATCCGAATCTGCATTACCAGCAGTTTTTTCGCTTTTTTCACAGGTTCACAGCTGAGAACTTCACCTACACGAAGCTGTACCTTATCAAAATCATCAATTGTAATTTCTTCCTTCGGTGCAACCTGCGGATATTTTACCTGCGGTTCTTCTGCTGCTTTTTTCTTTGCTTCTACTTCTTCCAAAACCTTTGCCACATCTAATCTTGCAAATAAGATCTGCGGTTTTTCGGTTACTTTGCTGCCGCTGGGATATTTGCCAAATGTATCCAATTCTTCGATCATGCGGTAAGTACCATTTAACTGTGCCAGAATTTTTTCAGAAGTTTCCGGCATAAAAGGCTGCAGCAGACTTGCACCGATGCAAATGCTTTCTGCCAGGTTGTAAAGTACTTCTGCTAAACGAGGCTTATCTTCTTCATTCTTTGCCAAAACCCAGGGAGCAGTTTCATCAATGTATTTGTTGCAGCGTTTAAACAGGTTAAATACCTCTGTAATCGCATCTGCTACATGCAGATCAGCCATCTTATCCTGTACTTTTGTTACTGCCCCTAATACAGTTTCTTTCAGATCAGCGTCTACCTCAGCGGTCACACCAGTTGAACGAACTTCGCCGCCAAAATATTTATTGCTCATTGCGATTGTACGGTTCACCAGATTGCCAAGGGTATTGGCCAGATCGGAATTCATGCGCTCTACCATCAGTTCCCATGTGATCACGCCATCGTTTTCAAAAGGCATTTCGTGCAGAACAAAATAGCGAACAGCATCTACACCAAACATCTCAGTCAGATCATCTGCATAAAGAACATTGCCTTTGGACTTGCTCATCTTGCCATCGCCCTGTAAAAGCCAAGGATGTCCAAAAATCTGCTTCGGCAGCGGAATGTCCAATGCCATCAGCATGATCGGCCAGTAGATCGTGTGGAAACGAAGAATATCTTTACCGATCAGATGCAGATCTGCGGGCCAGTATTTTTCAAACATGGGATCAGAATTGCCATCCAGATCAAATCCCAGACCTGTGATATAGTTTGTCAGTGCATCGATCCATACATAAACTACATGCTTTGGATCAAAATCAACCGGGATACCCCAGGTGAAAGAAGTTCTGGATACGCATAAATCCTGTAAACCAGCTTTTAAAAAGTTGTTCATCATCTCATTTTTTCTGGAAACAGGCTGAATAAATTCAGGATGTGTTTCAATATGCTCGATCAGACGGTCTGCGTATTTGCTCATCTTGAAGAAATATGCTTCTTCTTTTGCAGGTTTCACTTCGCGGCCGCAGTCCGGGCATTTTCCATCTACAAGCTGAGATTCTGTAAAGAAAGATTCACAGGGTGTGCAGTACATCCCTTCATAATATCCTTTATAGATATCGCCTTTGTCGTATAATTTTTTGAAGATTTTTTGAACCTGAACCATATGATCTTCATCCGTTGTCCGGATAAATTTATCATAAGAAGTATTCATCAGATCCCAGATGGTCTTGATCTGACCTGCTACTCCATCTACAAATTCCTGAGGTGTTACACCTGCTGCCTGTGCTTTTTCTTCGATTTTCTGTCCATGTTCATCGGTACCAGTCTGGAAACGTACATCATATCCTTCTGCACGTTTATATCTGGCGATCGCATCGGCCAATACGATCTCATAAGTATTGCCGATATGGGGTTTGCCTGATGTATAGGCAATCGCTGTTGTAATATAATAAGGTTTTTTACACTGTTTACACATAATCTAAAACCTCTCCCTTCTGTAGTTCTTCTCCTATATCAATTGTCTGCTTACCGGTTCCATATCCAATCACAATCCAAAAAAGTGCTCGTAAGCATACTATTTCTATTATACGGAATTCCGCAGAAAGATGCAAGAAAATTATAAATCACACGCCCTTGAAGCTAAATTTTTCCGAAATCCACTCATCATACATCTCTTTTTCTATAAAAAGATACATTTTTTGTGACGACCTTTCTTATTTTTTCAAAAAAATATTGCTAGTATTATTTTTTTGTTTTATAATATTGTTAAGACTTCACGTCATATGCGAAAGATCGTGCGTAAGATTAAGGATGCCTCCTCCCTAAAGTACCAAATTTAGAGTTGAAAGGAGCTTACTATGAATGCTGCACAGTTACCTGTTTCAAAAACACCCATAGTACATGCACTCCCAGGTTCCATAGTCTTCCAAACGGATGATGATAAATTTTCTCAACTTTACGAAATCTACTACCAGTCTTTGTGGTATGTAGCATTTAGCTATTTAAAAGATACACAGCTTGCTGAAGATATGGTTCAGGAAACCTTTATTAAAGTCTCTCAACATTTACCATCCATACAGGACGCAGCCAGTAAGATGACCAAGTATTTTCTGATCACCATAATCCGAAACAACTGTATTGATTATATTCGAAAACGAAACCGTACGCCAGAGACACTGATCGAATATCAAAACTACCCGCCCGAATACGATAATCGCCCTCTGGAATACGTCATTCGGCAAGAAACCTTAAAAGAACTGATCGATATCATTAACAGCCTGCATCCAGCCTACCGGATTCCGATAAAGCTTCGTTATATTTATGGCTTTAACAATCTGGAGATCGCAGCTAAAACCGGAATTTCAGTAAATCTTGTAGCCGTTCGCATTAACCGAGCGAAAAAAATGCTGAGAAACCGTCTTTATGAGCTTTGACTTTTCTTTTTAATATACTTGTAAGATTCTGTTAATATCCTGCGATTCTATTCTCCGCTGCATTGTGATATACTGAAAGTAACCTGGCAATGCCTGCAAAGCTGCATATTGCCATTTTCAGGAGGGAACTTTTATGACACAGTCCAACGGATCATTCCGCAAAATACTACTATATCTCACTTGCATTTCTCTGCTTATCTGTTCGATAACCGGCTGCCAAAAAGCCACACAAAAGACCTACGAATCGATATCACCTCAAAAAGAAACGATTTCCTTAACCGAAGAACAAACCGCATTTGAAGACTTTACATTGAATTTATTCCGCGATGAAATCACAGAAAACACGCTGAATCTTCACTATACACTCGCAGATCCTTCTAGTTACGATATTTCCGATTATCCCCTGACATTCGGAGAATTCAGCCAAAAAGCCACCGAAGAAACCTGCGAACAAGCCAAAGCCTTACGCAAAGAACTGCGTAATTTTCATTATGATGACCTGACTGCCACCCAGCAGATCACTTACGATATCCTCGACAATACTTTAAAGTTAAATACCGAAGCCAGTGCTTTTCCTTATTATGAAGAAGCATTGCAACCTTTAATCGGACTTCAAACTGAACTGCCTACACTGTTAGCAGAATATACCTTCCAGACAGAGCAGGATATTACCGATTATCTGGCACTTCTTGGCGATATGGATCGTTATTTCGACCAGATCATCCTTTATGAACAGGAAAAAGCCGCAGCTGGTCTTTTTATGTCGGACTACTGCGCGGATATGGTCATCAAAGACTGCCAGTCCTTCTTAAGCGACAAAGAAAATCATTTTCTGATCTCAACCTTCGAGGAACGCCTCGATACCATGGGAAATGAGGATTCGGCGCAAAAAGCCAGCTATCAGAAGCAAAATGAAACCGTTTTAACTGATCAGGTTTTCCCTGCTTATCAAAAATTGATCGATGCTTTAACAAACTTAAAAGGAAGCGGCACCAATGAAGGCGGTCTTTGCAACTTTAAAAGTGGCTCCGATTACTATCTGTACTTATTAAAACAAAGTGTCGGAACCGATCGTTCCGTTGAAGAATTGGAAAATATGACGCTGGAACAGATTAACAGCGACCTGCAGACACTGCAGACGATTTTGCAGGAAAAACCGCAATTAGAAACCCAGCTGAATGATTTTTCATTTTCCCAGACCGATCCAGAAACGATTTTAAATGATCTGCAAAGTAAAATTTTGGACGATTTCCCGGCTCTGACAACCAAAATCCAGCTGCATGTCAAATACGTCAGCGAATCAATGGAGGATTCTTTAAGCCCTGCTTTCTATCTGACCCCTCCCATTGACAATCTAACGGACAATGTTATTTACATCAACAAAAAATTATGCACAGTATCGGATCTTTATACCACATTGGCACACGAAGGATATCCCGGTCATCTTTACCAGACTGTATATTCCTCAGCCTGCTGCGACTCCCCGATTCGTCAGATCTGTTCCGTAGCTGGATACTCCGAAGGCTGGGCAACTTACGTAGAAAATCTCGCGTACCAATACGACACCGGACTGGATTCCGATCTGACCACCGCTGCCAGATGCAACAATTCCGCAAATTTGGGCATCTATGCACTATTAGACTTTTACATTCATTATGACGGCTGGACTTACGAAGAAGTACGTGAGTGGATTCAAGAAATTTATGCGATCAACGACGAAGCTACGATCAAAGAATTATATTACTCCATCGTCTCACAGCCCTGCAACTACCTGAAATATTACATCGGCTATTTAGAGATTCTGGATTTAAAAACCGATGCACAGGAAGCATTAGGTGAAAACTTTGATCTGAAACAATTTCACACCTTTTTACTGGAAATCGGAGACGCACCCTTTTATCTAATACGCGAATACATGAACAGCTGGATTCAAAGCCTGCAAGGATAGTAAAATGTAAAACAGAAAGCCAGCAGCTGCTTCCTATAATTAATATATTATTATAAGGAAGAACGGCTGCTGGCTGAATCCTTTTTCCCTTCGCGTTTTCATCTCGCACTTTTATCTTGCGCTTTTATCTCGCGCTTTTCATCTCGTGCTTTCATCTCGCACTTTTATCTCGAGTTTTCATCTCGCGCTTTTATCTCGTGCTTTTATCTCGCGCTTTTATCTCGCGCTTTTATCTCGTGCTTTTATCTCGCGTTTTCATCTTGCACTTTTATCTCGCACTTTTCATCCCCGGTACTGGTTTCCCTGCCAAATTTCCCGCTGCTTCATTTCCCGGCGAATGGTATTCAACACCATCTTCTTATTGCCGCTCCAGGCAGGTGCGATCAAGATTTTCTTCGGTCCATCTCCTGTAATCCGATGTACAACCATTTCCGGCGGTAAAATTTCCAAACAAGCAAATAAAATATCCAGATATTCTTCCATAGCCAGGCTTTGAAATTCGCCATTTCGATACGACACAGCCAGATCAGTCCCTTCCAGCACATGAAGAAGCTGCAGTTTGATTCCCTGTGTTCGATAAGATGCAGACGACGGAAACGCCGGAAGCGTTCTCTGACCGCCCCACGGCTCTGAATCCTGTACATTTTCTGCCAAATACGCAACCGTTTCCAGCATATTTGCCTTTGTCTCACCAGGAAGCCCCAAAATCACATGCGTAATCACTTCAATTCCCGCTTTTCGAAGCGCAGCAACTGCATTTTCATAACAGGAAAGCTCATATCCACGCCGAATCAAACGTGCCGTCCGCTCCTGAATCGTCTGAAGGCCAAGTTCCACCCACACCGGCTTGATCTGATTTAATTCCATCAAAAGCTGTAAAACATCTGGAGGCAGACAATCCGGCCGAGTCGCAATAGAAAGAACTGCGACCTGCGGATGACAAATCGCCTCCATAAAAATCTGCCGCAGATATTCCACCGGAGCATAGGTATTTGTATAAGATTGAAAATATGCAATAAACGATTCAGCATTCGTTTTTTGACAAATGCGAGCCTTCGCCTGCTCGATCTGCGCCGTCACAGAACCCGTGAGGATCGTGCCTTCCTTTCTCCAATTCGCTGAAATGCCAGAATTGGTTTTTGCTGCTTTGACTGCTTCGCTCCCACTCGCTGAAATGCTGGAATCGATTTCTGCTGCTTTGACTGCTTCGCTCCCATTCGCTGAAATGCCGGAATCGATTTCTGCTGCTTTGACTGCAAATTCTCCGGAACCGCCTGCGCTGCAAAAAATACAGCCGCCATATCCTAATGTGCCATCCCGATTGGGACAGCTCATCCCGCCGTCTAATGCCAATTTATAAACCTTTTGTCCAAAGCGTTCTCTTAAATATTGATTTAATGTATAATAACGTTCTCCACCATATCTTTGACAAAATTGATCTTCCAATTTCATTTTTTACTGCTCCCACCTGATTTTCAAATGCTTTCGCCATTTTTTAAGGATTTTCCGTTTGCTTTCTGCCTTTCAGCCTTGAAAAGTATACTTGATTGTACTATAATCTAACAACAGAAAAAAAACAACGCAAACTTTTGACCTCTTAACCTTTTATGTAAGACAGCGCCTGCGGCAGCAGGCATGTAAGTTTAGGAAGGAATTTTATGCATCAATATTTAAGAGCAATCGGCTTTTCCGATCATACACATCATAAAGAAATCCAGAAGCTGCTGTCGCAAGTTTATGATAAGCCTGATAATATCGAAGTATCCGATTTACTGGATTCTACTTTTATCACGATGGAAAAAGATTTTGGAAAAGACATCGGCATCGGTATTTTCGGTGAATATGACAGCGAAGACCGCTTTCAGATCGAATATTATTATCCTTATTTTAAAAGCAGTACCGTTTCAACAACGATCAGCTGTAATATCTCCCGCCGGACAGATCGATATGCATTTTCTGCGATGTGTGAAGATTACCGACTCGGTATTTCTTTAATTTTCTATCTGCAGAATACAAACGGCTATTTGAATTGCATCAGCGATCATATTTCGCTCAAACAGAAAATGCCGATTCGATTAAGCGCAATGTCCAACAGCGGCCGTATTTTGCTGCCGGTGCGAAAAACAACTGCCGACCGCAGAGAATCACTAGTTACCGCAAAAAAACGCGGAAATCTGATCGAATCTGCCCGAAAAGGCGATGAAGCGGCTATGGAATCCTTAACGATGTATGACATTGACCAGTTCAATCAGGCCGCTATACGGATTCAGCGCGAAGACCTGTACTCCATCGTAGATACCAGCTTTATGCCAGCTGGTATGGAATGTGACCAATACTCTGTGATCGGCGATATTCAGGAAATCGAAGAAATCGAAAATACACTCAGCAATGAAAAAATTTATCGTTTTTTACTGGAATGCAATGATCTGTATTTTAACGTCATCATCAACCAAAAAGATCTCTTTGGAGAACCGGCAATCGGAAGACGTTTTAAAGGCGAAATCTGGCTCCAGGGGCATATCGACTTCCCGGAAACTCCGTAACCAGACGGAACTTTGGTATGAAATTACAGATTCCACAAACAGACGGTATTCGGTATGAAATTGCAGATTCTACAACCAGACGGTACTTCGGTATGAAATTGCAGATTCCACAAACAGACGGTACTTCGGCACGAAATTGCAGATTCCACAAACAAACGGTACTTCCGCACAAAATCTCCGATTCTACAAACAGACGGTACTTCCGCACAAAATCTCCGATTCTACAAACAGACGGAACGAAATAGAATAGAAAAAGAACATTCTGACCGATATTCATCCAATGATAGATGAATTTCCACAGAATGTTCTTTTTTTATTGCACTGTCTTTTATTATGTGTTCTCTTTGCTGTGTCCCTTACTAGATAAGTTTTTTCCAGTAGGGTATTTTCTTTTCTACGCTTCTGATCTT
>CAZTHP010000031.1:17684-26866 GCA_964613155.1 uncultured Lachnospiraceae bacterium
TTCTGATCTTGTTTGCAGACTTTTCTGATCTTGTTTATAGATTTTGCTCTTTTAGAAAATACTGGGAAACACTAGAAAAATCTGCAAAATCCTAATAATACGCCCATTGCAAAGAACAAAAGTCCTTTTCCTGCCAGTGTCCACCACTCATTTCCAGATAACAATCCGCTCATGTCATGGATATTTCCTTTCGGACAAGCCTGCGCACATTTCCCGCAGCGAATACATTCTCCTGACAAAAGGCTATCTTCCTCCAAACGCAGATGTACGGGACATTTTTTCTGACAAACGCTGCAATTTTTACTGCAATTTGATTCCTCCCGTTTCAAAATGGACAAAGGAAGAATCGGAAGCAATGCAAAAACTGCTCCCATCGGGCAGAGAAATTGACAGAAAAACCGTTCCTGCATCGCCATTCCGACCAATATCAGACATAATAAAACACCGCCGATCAAATATCCCTGAAAGGAAAATCTGCCTGCTGCTGCCATTGAAAATACATCCCAGGGACTTGTGCCGGAGAGTTTTCCATAAATACCAAAGGTGCATAACAGCACGATCGCCAAAAGAATCAGATATTTTACTTTCTGAAGGATTGCAATACATCCTTCCGGCAAGGAAAATGCCTTTTTCTTCTTGAACATCTTCGTCTGGATCAAACTGGAAAGTTCATAGACAAAATCCCCCAGTGTTCCAAAAGCGCAGACATATCCACAGAAATACCGGCCAAATAAAATGGTAAATCCCACTAATCCCACCAATGCGAGCAGGAAACTATTTTCTTCCAATATACTGCCGGTTCCAATCTGGTTAAATAAATATTTCACCCCGGAAAATCCTGCCACAAAGGCAGACGGCATACTGATGAAAAAGATCAGCTGAATCACGGCACGGAACAGACGCTGCTGCTTTTCCTTTCGCTTACGAAGCTGCCCTGCTGTTAATGGCTTTTTTTCTTCTTGTACCAACATCATGATGACACCGCCTTACTAAGCGCATCCTGCGCTGCTTCTAAAATTCCATTCGAACTGAATGTCGCTCCCGATATTACATCGACCTGCGCATTTTGTTCTTTTACGATTGTATCGGTCAACACTTTTGCCATATCAAAATAAGCCGGATCTTCATCATCTGCTGCAAGAATTTCTACATTTGCAATTTTTCCATCCGTTATCGTAACAGACACGGAAACATCTCCGCCGAAACCGATTCCAGTACCTTCATAAGTACCATCCTGGTAAACAGTACCATTTGCACCATCTTCCTTCGAATTTCCCTGTTCCAATGCCATCACCGATTCATTGTAAGCCTCCGCTTCGGCAATTTTCTGCTCATGCGCCTCTACAATTTCCTGTCGTTTCCACGCCGCCGCATTGTAATACCAAAGAGAGCCAACTACCAAAAGTAAACTGATCAGTCGGATCAGAAAATTTTTGTATTTCACGAACAAATGCCCCCTTCTGTATCTCGATCAAACAAGAAATCCCATACTACACGAATAATCGTTTCCGCTGTGCCCTGTCCAGCATTTAAACTTTTTGCTGCTGCACTTTGTCCAGCATCCGAACTTTCCTTTCCTGCTGCACCGGATTCAACATCTGTACTTTCTGCTCCTTCTGCGCCTTGTGCAACATCTGTACTTTCTGCCCCTTCTGCGCCTTGTGCAACATCTGTACTTTCTGCTCCTTCTGCACCTGCTTCAATATCTGAACTTTCTGTTCCTTCTGCACCTTGTTCCACATCTGGATTTTCCTGTCCTTCGTCTTCTGCCGGTGTCTCCGGAAGTTTCACGGCTTCTTTTAATGCTGTTCTTACCGCTTCAGCAATCGCATTGGAAGAATACGTTGCACGGCTGACCACGTCAACCTGCTCTGCATTTTGACGATCTAAAATCTGTTTGACAACGCCCTCGTACCAAACGCCTTTTCTTGTGCGCCCATTTATCGCATATTCCATATAACTATCGTTACTTTCCGGATCATCGGACTGATCATTAATTTTTTCGACCTGAATGCTCTGAATCATACCAGCTTCTACAGCAACTGCAACTTCTACAGTATAAGTAAACATATCGTCATCACTGCAAATAGCTTGCGCATGGTAAATGCCATCCTGATAAGTGGCTGCGGGCTGTTCGCTTCCATCATCAGAATCCTCGCCGTCTTCCGCATCACCGCCTGTCTGATCGCCATGATTTCCATCATTTCCACTCTGGTCTCCACCCGGCTGATTGTTCGAATCGCCATTGCTTTCCGAATCTCCCGGTTTTTCTTCCGAACCGGAATTACCCGGTGTATTGGAAGCATCTTCCTTCGGCACTGCTTGTTTCAACGCATCTGCCACTGCATTGATAATCCCAACCGAACTATACGTTGCACCGGAAACGATATCGACTTCTAAATTTTGTGCTTTTACAATTCTGCCGATTACCGCTTTTGCATCTTCAAAATAAGAAGGGGTTTCATCCTCCGCGCTGACAACCTCGATCGATGCAATTTTCCCATCGGAAATTCTTACCTGTACCGTAATATCTCCGCCAAAGCCTTCTGCGGTTCCTTCATACACACCATCTACGTAGCCTTTTTTCGTAGAAGGCAAGGTACCCGTCTGCACACTCGGTTTCTTTGAGGGCTTAGAAGGCACCGGCGCGGGATCGGGAAGCTTGGTATCTTCTTTTAAATCCTCTGTGGTTTTGGAACCACCAGCCTGACGCAAAGCAGCTTTTACTGCATTAATAATACCATTGGAAGAATACGTCGCACCGGAAACCGTATCGACATTTGGACTCTGTGCATTTAAAATTCGATTCACAACCGCTTTTGCAGATGTCATATAAGAAGGTGTTTCCGCTGATGCATCTACAATTGCAATTTTCGCAATTTTTCCATCAGAAATAACAACTTTTACCTGAATCGTTCCGCCAAATCCTCTGGCAGAGCCATAATACGTGCCATCCTGATAACCATCCGGTTCTTCAAAGACTTCTTTTACCAATTCTTCCGTTTCCGGCACTGGTGCAGTCTCTGTCACAACCGTTTCACCGGTCAGTGCGTTCTGAATTGCCGCTAAGATTCCGTTTGAAGAATACGTTGCACCGGAAACAACATCGACTTCCCAGCTTTGATTCTGAATCACACGTTCAATCACAGCTTCCGCACGTTTCATAAACGAAGCCGTTTCCCCAGGTGCACTTAAAATCTCAACCGAAGTGATACTGTGGTCTTTTACCGTTACCTGCACTGTGATCGTACCGCCGTAACCAGTCCCACTTCCCTTATAAACACCATCTTCAAAATCCCCTTTCGCCTGGGATTCGCTTTCCACTTCCGTTTCGTTTTCCTGTCCCGCTGCCGCGTCTGCATGAATCGGCAGCAATTGCGGAATTTCCCTTAAAACAGGATCAGCAGTTGGAATCATGGCTGCCACAAGCACAGCAACCAACGCAGCCGGACACAGATTCAACAGCCAATTCCATCTTGCAAACCCTTTTTTCTCAGGTTTCTTATCTTCCATCCTCTATTCCTTCCTCGCTTTCTTAGAAATCGTTCCGATCGGTTCTTCTTGCAGAGTTTCCGTATTACGTTTTCTCGCAAATTGTTTTTGCAAAATCTCCGCATTCCTTTTCCTACAAATCTTTCCGGCAAATTCTCCGTATTACTTTTCCGACAACTCTTTTTTGCAGAATCTCCTATAGAACTGATACTTTATTTATGTCGAATTACATGCTGAGGGAAATTTTGTCCCGTAAAACAATCTTCCAACCCTTCTGTAATATAAATTTCCTGTTCATCTGTCATTAAGATCATATCAAAGGTATCTCCATATTCCTGCCAGTATGCCTCTGCTTTTTCCAAGCCCATTACAAAAACAGACGTTGACAGTCCGTCAGCCAGCATTCCATCCTCACTGACAATCGTCACGGAAAGCAAACCGCTTTCAGCAGGATATCCCGTTTCCGGGTCCAAAATATGATGATACGTTTTTCCCGTTTTTTCTTCTGTAAAATACCGTTCATATCCGCCAGAGGTGATAACCGCCTTATCGACAACCGAAACAATTCCCATATAATCACTGCTGTCATCTGGATTCAACGGATTTACAATTCCACAACGCCACGCACTTCCGTCAACCTTAGAAGAATAACACTGTACATTTCCACCCAGCGAAACCACGCCGGAAACCAGTCCATATTCTTCAAAAATTTCCATCACGCGATTGGAGGTATACCCTTTTGCAATCGCACCAAAATCAATTCCCTGTCCATCCTCCAAAGTCACGGTATGCGTCTTTTCTTCATACTTAATTTTTGAAGTATCTACTTTCTTTAACAGCTCCTCAAGCTGCTTTTCCTGCGGTACTTGATACTGCTCCGTCGTAAAGCCCCATTCTTCCATCAAAGGATAAATTGTAATATCAAATGCACCTTTTGTACTTTCAAATAAAAACATGGATTTTTCCAGCAGCTTCTGCGTATCTGCTGAAATCACCCCTTCACCGCTTTGATTCAGCATCCCAATTTCACTTTGTTTTTTGCCCGTTGAAAGCAGATCATCTAATCGCTGAATCTCAGCTGCCGCTTCCTCTACAGCTTCTTCACACTTTTCACCATATGCGGTCAATGTCATATACGTATCCATCGCAAAAATATCGCGCACAGCAGATGGAATCTCTCCTGTTTCCTGAAAGGACTCTTCTTTTGCAAAGGACTCCGAAACAGATGTCCTTTCTTCATCTGAAAATGCATTCGCAGAAGATGAAGAAGACTCTTTTGCAAAATTCCCACATCCTGATAATGCCAGTGCAAGCAGGACGATCATCGCCAGAAATGGTTTTCTCTTATTCCTTGTTTTCATCGTTTTATCGCTCTTTTCTATTCTATTTCTCAGCAGGATTTTCACGCATTTCCGCAATCTCGTCCCCTGTACCTTTTAACAAATTTTGCTGTTTTTACAGCTTGCCTAATTTCTGCCCCTTCCAGTAAGTTTTTAATATCGGCAACAAGGCCACCTTTTTCAGGTGACCTTGTCCGTTTAGAGGGGTATTTATTTAGGGATTACATTTATTTTGTCAAATCCTTCATTCGATTTCATCCTGTCGCTTTTGCGATTTCGACTCCATCGATTAGATTTCTCTGTTTCTGCGGCGTCTTACCTGAACCAGTGCAGCAACTACTACACAACTCATCATCAGAACGATCCACTGAATCATGGAAACGTTGTCACCTGTCTGAACAGTACCAGACTGATTTGTAGAACCATTGGAAGGTGTGCTTCCATTAGAAGAACCAGGTTTCTGTGAATCGGTAGGATCCTTGGAAATAGAAGGATCTTTGGTATCGGTAGGTTCTTCGGAGGTTCCAGGTTCTTCGGAATCCGTAGGATCCTGAACATCACCAGGGTTTTCAGGAGTTGTAGGTTCCTCAGAATCGCCGGGATTTTCCGGTTTTACAGGTTCCTGAGGAGTACTCGGTTCGCTCGGATCTGTAGGTTCCTGAGGTTCGCTGGGTTCACTCGGATTTTCCGGTTCGCTAGGGTCTGTAGGATCTGTTTCAGAAGCTGCCTGATAATCAACTGTTACGCTAATATCACCATAGTTTTCACTCACAACAGTAATAACATAAGTATCTGTTGCAGCAGCAGAAGTTGTGGTAATCACACCATTTACAACCTCAACATTTTCTGCAATAACAGTTGCAACCTCACCTCTGCCTACTTTTGTCTTAACAGTTGCTTTTGCACTCTTAATATCCTTCGGCAGATTAGTCAGTTTAATCGTGTTGGCATCAGTAAATTCTGCACCAACTTCACCAGCGTTTAATTTTACTGTTTCATTTACTGCATAGCTGTAAACCTTGTAAGCAACTTCGCCAGTTTCTTCTTTATTTACATCTAATGTACTTTCTTTTAAGTAATAAGTTACATTTGTGATGGTTTTGCCTTCCAGACCTTTTCCATCCAGACTATTCCAGTTCCAGCCTAAAGAAACTTTTCTCCAAATATCTTCTACATGACGCAGAGCATATTTATTGCCTTCTGAATCCGTCAGAACGATTGCGTTTACAACTGTGCTCACGGTATCACTGCCGGAAACTTCAGCAGCTGTTACATTAAATTCGATATTGGTATAATGAGCGCCATATACCATTTCCACTTCCATGCCTTCTGCTGCGATTGCTTTTTCGCTGACAGCGGAGAAATTAAATTCTTTGCCATCTACGGATAATGTTTTGTAGCAATTCGGAGCTTTATCCAGAACGTAGTAAGCATAATCACCGCTTGCAAACAGTAAATCTGCACCGCTTACTTCTTTTGTTGTCAGTTCGCTCTTACCTGCTGCTACTGTAATAGTTGCAGAATCACTTGCTTTTACTTCTTTTAATCCTTCTAAAACGGAAGGATCTTCTACACGTACAGGATATGTAATGCCTTCAATAACAGCACCTTTTGCGGATTCTACCACATAACCATTATGATAAGAACCTGCTGCCATGTTCTGATTGTATGTTTTTACAGTTGCAGTGGAAACAACATCAACACCTGTTACACCTTCACCTTCATAGAACTTATCATAAGGAATGTTCATCAGAACATACAGATCTTTTAAAGAAATTTCAAAGGTTAATGCTTTGTAACCAGTAGCAGTTACGGAAACGTTATAGGTTCCATTTTCTGCAAAAATTGCTCCCTTGCCTGCTTCCAGATCGATCGCACCAGTTTCTTTATTGATAATAACGGTGCTGCCTTTGCCAGATGCTTTATAATCTTTTCCATTAACCGTTACGGTTGTAATCGCATTTAAATAAGAAGTAAATGCATCATTTGAAGCATCGTCTGCTTTTTTCAGGGAAGTAGTTTCCGCAGAATATACCGCAGGCATTTCATCTGTGGTAAGCATGAAATCTACTAAAATCTCTGCATATTTACCACTCTTATCTTCAATTGTCAGTGTATAAGAACCCTGTTTTGCAGCAGCTGCATTCCAGGTTAATTCTTCGCCTTTTACGGCTGCGCCATCCAGACCTTTTACGCTGTAAACCGCGTCAAAATCTGCCGGGAAGCCTTTCATCTGAACAGCAGTTTTACCAGCACCTTTATCGGCATCTGTTACTGCTGCTGTATATCCACCAAATTTTACCGGTACATATACATCTACAGGAATTTCAAAGATTCCTTTGCTTGTAAAATAAACTACTTCATTGATCGTCTGACCCATCATAGCTTTATAATGCTCAGAATCAGTCGGGCAGCTATGAACCGCATTGGTAAATCCAGTACACCAGGATAATTCTACGCCCTTCCAGATATTTTCCAGATGACGAAGACCATATCCATTGCCTTCTTTTGTATTTAAAACAATACCATATACGGTATCTGTATTGGTGTTAAAATCAAATCCTTCCAGATTCAGCTGATAATCGCCATAAGAAGTTTCCGTCAGCAGTTCAGTCGTAACACCAGATACTTTCTTCACATCGCCTACAGCTTTTCCGAATTTTAAGCTGCCATCAGCATTAACAGATACTTCTTTGTAAAATTCAGGCTGTTCGCTTAACAGATAATAGGAATAGCTTGCACTTTCAAATAAAGCGTCTTTTCCTTTATAAGTTGTGGTAGTTGTTGTACCACGATTTGTTACCGTGATTTCTACAGAGCTTTCATCAGTTACTTTTTTATATTTGGATAAATCGACATCTTTTCCAACTTTTACAGGGAACGTAATACCTGTAATATCTGTACCATCTGCATTTACATGGTAGGAACCATCTGCCATAACGCCAGATTTTGTTCTGGATTTATTTTTCGTTGCGGAAGTAAAAATATCAACTGGAACGCTGTTATTTACTTCTGCTTCGTAAAATTTCGCATAAGGAATGTTCATCAGCACATACTGAACAGATGCAGCTTCCTCTTTTTCAGCAGCTTCTTTTGCTTCTTTTAATGCTGCTGCTGTCGCTTCCAGAATTGCTTTAGATGTGCAGGTTGCTTTACTTACTACATCCACACCTTCTACACCATTTTTTGCAATGATCTGAGCTGCAATACCGGTTTTGGTCTTAGTTCCATCCAGTGCTTTATAGCTGTAATCTTCGTTATCTTCATCATTACCAAAAGTATTTCCTTTTGAGAAAGTAACACTTTTCACTTTCCCACTTTCAATTCCTACATCAACACTTAATTCATAGGATTTGAAATCTTCATCTTCATCCGGAAGAACTGTGGCTTTCTTCGTATAAGTACCATCTTTGTAAGTGGTCGCTGTTGTACTTCCTTCTGCAAAAACAGAAGCAGGAACCATGCTTACGATCATCACGAAAGCTAATACAAGAGACAGTATTTTTTTCGTTTTTTTCATCCTCTTACTCCTTTTATTTTATTGTTTTGAAGTATGCAAAACATACTCTAGCGCATGTCCCATCTGACCATATCCCTTAGTTGTCAAATGGTTTTTCATGCATCAAAACAGCAGCTTTGAATTAAAAACGCGCAGCCTTTTCATCGAATCCGGGTTTTGTATTGAGAAGAAAATCCGAAGCCTGTTTAAAGCTGCTGTTCTAATATCGGAACACAGACTATCGGCTTTCCTTCTCTTTACGGAAACCTGTTTCCATACGCTCAGGTTACGCAAAGCTAACTCGTGTGCCAGAAATAAAAGCAGATTAACCTGCTTTCTTATAAGTTAGCTTTTGCTAACATGAAGTATAACGCGATTTTTCCCCATTTGTCAACGAAAAATACACTTATTGATAAATCTTATCCATTGATTTTAGTTAGCTTGTATTAACCGTTTTTTAAGGGGATTACGAAAAACGCTCTTTTTAACTTGACAGGTGAAACAAACCTCTGTACAATGTTAATGTTATAGTTTGCGCGTTAGCAACGAGCTAAAATCCGCATTTATACGGAAATTGGGCGACTGCTGCGACACTAAACGATAGCGAAATAAACTAAAATATTTTGTTCTCATAGTTAAACGGATATAACAATAGCCTCCTAAGCTGTAGTTCTGGGTTCGATTCCCGGTGGGAACATCCGAAGGGTACGTAAATGTGTGAAAAATATTGACACATGAAGCGTACCCTTTTTGTTAGCTGGAAAGTGAAAAATCAGTTGCTCAGCTAATTTTGATCAGCAGAAAAAAGAGTTCCAGCTAATCAAAAAGTGAAATTGCCAATCGCTCTAAAA
>CAZTHP010000032.1:0-2902 GCA_964613155.1 uncultured Lachnospiraceae bacterium
ATTAGTGATTTCCAATTCGGCCGCTTTTTCACTTGCACTTTTTCTGGTTCCTATTATGGCTCGTCTGTTTTGTTTCATTATAACACCCTTACTTCCGCAATTCAAGAATGCTTGAACTCACAGGAGTTTGAAAGTTGAATGTAAAAAACACTCGCAGGTCGCATAAAACCTGTACTTTTTTGTCAAATTTTTCCATTGCAAGCGTTTTGGTTTTTGCAGTGGTTTATGATATGATCTGGTATATAAGATCACATCCAACGCCTACTATGCCATTATCAGTGGAAAAGAGGAACAGTCAGGAAATAAAAGAAGGTTTTGCAAATAAATGTGTGGAAAGCCAACTCCTTTAGGGGGGCTGAATTACATGGGGGAATTTTAACAATTCGTGTATGTGTATACTGTTTTTCCGCATAAAGTATGATATATTTATAGGATACTAGTAAAGTCAAAAGGTCTAAAATCACGTGAGCTGGCTCATAGGTGCTTCTAGACCTTGAAAGCTGCTCGAAGCCATGCAATAAAGAAAATTGTGTAAAAATGGAGTGCGGCAGGCGGCAGGACTCTGGTTGCGGCAAGAAATATTCTCTCTGAAGTGCTAAGAAAAACTTCATTATAAAAGAAAGGCGGAATACGATGTTATTTTTATGTTATCCAAAATGTTCAACTTGTCAGAAAGCAAAAAAATGGTTGGAAGAACACCAGGTAGCTTATACAGAGCGTCATATTGCGGAGGAAAATCCAACTTACGAGGAGTTAAAGCAATGGTATAGCCAGAGCAATCTGCCGCTGAAAAAGTTTTTTAATACGAGTGGGCTGGTGTATAAGGAATTGCACTTGAAAAATAAACTGCCGTCCATGAGTGAGGAGGAACAGTTAAAGCTTCTTGCCACGAATGGCATGTTGGTAAAGCGGCCGCTTATCATAAGGGATGATAAGGTTCTTGTAGGATTTAAAGAAGCAGAATGGCAAACGCTGTTGGATTAGAAGGGTTCGAATAAGAATAGTCAGAAAATTCGTAATAAAAGGCTTGAAATTCAGATGTTCAACGGATTTCAAGTCTTTTCTATGTCTTGACGCTTTATCGAGCTGAGGTGTTCACAAAAAATAATAGTTGTGGTATAGTATAGTTTGGTAAGGTGTTTTTAGGGAAACACTAGTTGAATCAAGCGTTTTGTATCTGGCATTACCTGGAGCAAAATCAAAAGAAACTGAAACTTGTGAAAGTCTGCGGCAGCAGGATGACTGGCTGGAAAAGCAAAGTTATGCAGCTGGTAAAGCAATCAGAAAAAAGCAGAGGCAGAAGAACCGGTAAAGCAATCAAGAAATGCAGGAACTGAGTAACTGGTTAAGTGCATAGAAAAAGTCAAAACTGCGGCAGCAGAATAAAGCGGGAGGAATAAAATGGGTAGATATTTTGGAACCGATGGATTTCGCGGCGAAGCGAATGTAGATTTAACGGTAGAACATGCATATAAAGTAGGTCGTTTTTTAGGCTGGTATTTCGGTCAGGATCATAAATGTAAGGTTGTGATCGGAAAGGATACCAGAAGAAGCAGCTATATGTTTGAATATGCGCTGGCATCCGGCTTAACAGCTTCTGGTGCAGATGCTTATCTGCTGCATGTAACCACAACACCCAGTGTTTCTTATGTCGTAAGAACCGAGGATTTTGATTGTGGTATTATGATTTCAGCCAGTCATAATCCTTATTATGATAATGGAATTAAATTGTTAAATGGCTATGGTGAGAAGATGTCCGAAGATGTAATTGCTAAGATTGAGGATTATCTGGATGGTGCGATAGGAGAAATTCCTTTTGCGGTAAAAGATGCGATTGGATGTACAACGGACTATGTTATGGGAAGAAACCGCTATATGGGATATTTGATCAGCCTGGCGACTCGTTCCTTTAAAGGAATGCGGGTTGGTCTGGATTGTTCCAACGGCAGTGCATGGTCTATGGCAAAGAGTATTTTTGATGCATTAGGAGCAAAAACTTATGTCATTCATAATGAACCGAATGGTACGAATATTAACAGAGGATGCGGTTCTACTCACATTGAAGTTTTACAGCAATTTGTAAAAGACAATCATTTGGATGTAGGATTTGCATATGATGGAGATGCGGATCGTTGTCTGGCAGTAGACGAAAATGGCCGTGTGATCGATGGCGATCTGATTTTATATGTATGCGGAAAATATATGAAGGAAAGCGGCAAGCTGGATACGAATACAGTAGTTACAACGATTATGTCTAATATCGGATTGTATAAGGCGTTTGATGAATTGGGAATTACATATGAAAAGACCGATGTCGGTGATAAATATGTTTATGAAAATATGTCAGCGAATGGTCATCGTTTAGGCGGTGAGCAGTCCGGTCATATTATCTTCAGTAAATATGCTAATACCGGTGATGGCATTTTAACTTCTTTGAAATTGATGGAAGTTATGCTTGAGAAGAAGCAGACACTTGGTAAGTTAGCAGAAGAAGTGGAGATTTATCCGCAGGTTTTAAAGAATATTCGAGTTAAGAGTAAACCGGCGGCAAGACAGGATGAAGATGTGATCGCGGCAATCGAGGAAGCCGATAAGATGCTTGCTGGTGACGGTCGGATTTTAGTACGCGAAAGTGGTACAGAACCGGTCATCCGTGTAATGGCAGAAGCAAAAACAACAGAAATTTGTAATCAGGTTGTAGATCGCATTTTAGAAGTGATCCGCAAAAAAGGCCATGAGGCGTAACCTTGCAAAAAGCCAGAACAGCAGGCAAAAGTTAGAAAAAGCAAGCGGATTGAAGCAACAAGGTGTTGAAAGCTAGAAAGCAAGCGGATTGAAGCGGTAAGGTGTTGAAAGCTAGAAAACAAGCGGATTGAAGCAGCAAGGTGTTGAAAGCTAGAAA
>CAZTHP010000032.1:3002-26724 GCA_964613155.1 uncultured Lachnospiraceae bacterium
TGTTGAAAGCTAGAAAACAAGCGGATTGAAGCAGCAAGGTGTTGAAAGCTAGAAAGCAAGCGGATTGAAGCGGTAAGGTGTTAGAAGTAGAAGTGCCGGGTTGTTCACTAGATAGGTGCGATTCAGCAATACGATACATAAAAGGAAGATAATAAAAAGCATCCATTTTGACTATTTTTCTTCCTCCTTCTTTCTCCTCCTTTTATTTTAAAGGTCAAGAAAACTTTAAAAATTGAAGGGATTTGAAAATTGAGAAAAGTTTGGAGATTGAAAAAATCTGAAGATTAGAAAAAATGAAGATTGGAAAAATCTGAAGATTGGAAAGATCTGAAAACCGGGAAAAGTTTGGAGATTGAAAAAATTAAAAATCAAGAAAACTTTGAAGATTGGGAGTATGGGGAGTGGCAGAATGGATGCTGGATTTAAAGGGGATAATGGAAGGCTATGAGAAATTGGGAGAAAAATATTCGTCGGGTGGAGCCGTATGTACCGGGCGAACAGCCGAAAATGAAACATGTTGTTAAGTTAAATACAAATGAAAATCCGTATCCGCCGGCGCCGGGGGTTGAAAAAGTGAGACAAGCCTTTGAGGATGCTTGTCTGCGTTTGTATCCAGATCCTTCTGCTTCTGCTTTAACGGAAGTTTTGGCGGATTATTATGGGTTACAGTCAAATCAGGTG
Organism: uncultured Lachnospiraceae bacterium; assembly: GCA_964613155.1. Lineage (GTDB taxonomy): Bacteria > Bacillota > Clostridia > Lachnospirales > Lachnospiraceae > TWA4. The sequence continues at coordinate 3,684 of CAZTHP010000032.1, forward strand.
TTTGTAGGTGTGGGTTCAGATGATGTATTGGCGATGGCTTTTTTGACATTTTTTAATTCGGATCAGCCGATTTTGTTTCCCGATATTACGTATTCTTTTTATCAGGTTTGGGCGGATCTTTTCCGCATTCCCTATCAAAGACCGCATTTAGATGATGCGTTTCGCCTTGTGAAAGAAGACTATTATCAGCCCAATGGCGGGATTATTTTCCCAAATCCCAATGCACCGACTTCGTTATTGGAGCCGCTGTCCTTTATTCGGGATATTTTGGATCACAATCCGGATAGTGTGGTCATTATTGACGAGGCTTATATTGATTTTGGCGGAGAGTCTGCGGTTTCCCTGCTGCCGGAATATGAAAATTTACTGGTGGTGCAGACTTTTTCCAAATCTCGTTCGATGGCAGGGATGCGAATTGGATATGCCATGGGAAATCCCGTTTTGATCCAGGCATTGAATGATGTCAAATATTCCTATAATTCCTATACGATGAATCAGCCTTCTCTGGTCATGGGAGCAGAAGCGGTTAAAGATGATGCGTATTTTCGGATGACACTGAATAGGATCATTCAAACGAGAGAAGAAGCAAAGCAAAAGTTACAGGAGTTTGGTTTTACTTGTTTGGATTCTGCATCTAATTTTTTGTTTGCATCACATCGGGAGGTACCTGCAAAGCAGATTTTTGAAGATTTGAAAAAAGAAGGAATCTTTGTAAGATATTTTAATACAGCAAGGATTGATAATTTCTTGAGGATTACGATTGGAACACCTCAGGAAATGGAGCGTCTGTATCAAGCTTTGGAAAAATATGGCAAATAAGCAGGTGATTCTTTGAATTTAGTAAAGCGTTATGTGGGGATTTTTTTCAATATTGCAGTTCCGCTGCTTGTGACCGCTTTTATTTGGTTTGCGGGACCGAAGCTTTTAAGTTTTTTTATGCCGTTTGTAGTAGGATTGCTGATCGCAATGGCAGCAGCTCCGCTAGTTCGTTTTTTGGAGCGGCGGGTGAAATTAATGCGCCATTTTACCTCGATCGTGATTATTGTGGGAGCATTAGCCTTGATTGTTTTAGTGGTTTGGCTGGTGATCAGTCGCCTGATCAAGGAGGGAATTCAGTTTTTAACGGATGCTCCGGCATTATTGGATGCAATCGGTGCAGAGTTGAATTTAACGCTTCAAAAATTGGAGCAGCTGATGCAGCTATTGCCGGATGATGTGCAGCAGGGGATTTGGACCGGAGTGGATAATTTAAGTGCACTTGTTTCCGATGGTATGGCCTCACTGTATTCGCCGACTGTGGCTGCGGCGGGAAGTGTGGCGCGCAGTATTCCCAATATTTTGGTTTATACGGTTGTAAGCTTGATGTCGGCTTATTTCTTTCTGGCCGATATGGAAAAGCTGCGGGAACAGATACGGAATCGTATGCCGGCATTTGTAATGCGGGTAATGGATCTGATCAAGCAAAAATCCTGGCAGATTGTAGGAAGTTATTTTCTGGCGCAGTTTCGCATTATGTTTATAATCGGAGTGGTACTGGCGATTGGATTAACGATTTTAGGGGTTTCCTACAGCGGTCTGGTGGCATTTTTAATCGCTGTGCTGGATTTTCTGCCGATTTTTGGAACGGGTACCGTGCTGCTTCCGTGGGCGGTCATCAAGCTTTTAAATGGCGCATATGGAGCCGCGGTGTATTTGCTGGTGCTGTATGGAATTACACAGCTGATCCGCCAGCTCATTCAGCCGAAGCTGATTGGTGATACCATGGGAATGGATCCGTTGCTGACGCTGTTTTTGCTATATGTTGGATATCGGTTTCAGGGATTTACCGGTATGATTCTGGCAGTTCCAGTTGGGATGATCCTTTTAGAAGCTATTCGAATTGGGGCATATGATTCTCTGATCGATGGGGTGAAGGCGCTTGGGCAGGATCTTGCTTCCCTTATGAGGCAGGCAAGAACGAAAAAACAACATTCTGATTCCGACTGAAAGATTGTGCAAGGGTGTCAACTGAGAGCTTGTGCAAAGGTGTCAGAGGAATCAGATGGTAGTAGGGAGATCAAGATGGGTAAATTTACCAGGGAAAGAATTTTAGAATTGGTAGAAGAAGAAGACGTAGAATTTATTCGTCTGCAGTTTACCGATATGTTTGGCTGCTTTAAAAATGTAGCGATCACGTCATCGCAGCTGGAGCGGGCATTGGATAATCGCTATCTGTTTGATGGTTCTGCAATTGAGGGATTTGTGCGGATTGAAGAATCTGATATGTATTTGTATCCAGACCTGGATACATTTGCAATCTATCCCTGGAGGCCGCAGCAGGGAAAAGTGGCGAGGCTGATCTGTGATGTCTATACCGCAGAACGGCTTCCGTTTGAAGGAGATCCTCGTTATATTTTAAGGCGGGTAGCGGAGGAAGCAAACAGTATGGGGTATCGGATGGATGTTGGGCCGGAATGTGAATTTTTCCTGTTTGATACCGATGATTATGGAAATCCGACCACGATTACCCATGAACAGGCTTCTTATTTTGATATGGCACCCAATGATCAGGGGGAAAATGTACGGCGTGATATTATCCTGAATTTGGAAGAATTGGGATATGAAATTGAAGCGTCTCATCATGAATTAGCACCGGGACAGCATGAAATCGACTTCCATTATGAAAATGCGCAGGCAGCTGCGGATGATATTATGACGTTTAAGATGGTCGTGAAAACGATTGCAAAGCGTCATGGACTGCATGCTACATTTATGCCGAAGCCTTTGCAGGAACAGGGAGGATCGGGAATGCATGTAAATCTTTCACTGTCTGATGAGACGGGACAAAATTTGTTCCAGGATTCTTCGGATCCGAATGGATTGAGTCCGATTGCGTATCAGTTTATGGCAGGCTTGATAAAGCATATGAAAGGCATTACAGCAATTGCGAATCCGCTGGTTAATTCGTATAAGCGTTTGGTACCGGGATATGAGGCACCGACGCATATTGCCTGGTCTGTGAAAAATCGAAGTCCTTTGATCCGGATTCCTTCCAATCGGGGCGCGCATACGCGAATTGAACTGCGTTCGCCTGATCCGACCGCGAATCCTTATTTAATTCTGGCATTATGTTTGGCTGCTGGATTGGATGGGATTAAAAATCAGATGAAAGCACCGCGCTGTGTTTCAGGAAATGTCTTTACGATGACAGAAGAAGAACTTAAAGAAGCCGGTGTAGAACAGCTGCCGCTTACGTTGGGAGAAGCACTGGAAGCATTGGAACAGGATGAACTGTTGATGAATGTGCTTGGAAAGCATCTTGGCAGCAGATATTTGGCAGCAAAGAAGAAAGAGTGGAGTGAATATTGCGGTCAGATTACCGAGTGGGAAAAAAATCGGTATCTGCGAAATTTTTGAAAAACCTATAAAAAATGTAGGATAAAGAACATGATACGTTATGACGATTGGCGGAAACAGTTACTGGAGGTAAAAACAGGTGACGAATATTATAGTGGTGTTTCCGAGATTGGAGGATGCAGTTAGTATTCGAAATATCTTAGTGCGCAGCGGCTTGCAGGTGACAGCCGTATGCAACTGCGGCGCACAGGCATTAAATGCAGCGGATGGTTTAAACGATGGGATCATAATCTGTGGATATCGTTTTCGGGATATGATCTATTCGGAGTTATATCAAAATCTTCCGCCATATTTCGAACTGCTGCTGGTTACTTCCAAAGTGCATCTGCAGGAAGCGCAGGGAATGGGAATTATGAGTGTTTCCATGCCGCTGCGTACAGATGCTTTGGTGGAAACCGTTAATATGATGGCCGACGTCATTGTCAGAAAAAGAAAAAAGCGGAAAGAAAAGCCTGCAAAGCGCAGCGAAGCAGATCGCAAATATTTATCCGATGCGAAATTGCTTCTGATGGAGCGCAATCATATGGATGAAAAGGAAGCGCATCGTTATATTCAGAAATGCAGTATGGATACTGGCAGGAACATGATTGAAACAGCAAAGATGATTCTAAGTATTATGACATGACGGAAAGACTTGAGTGTATCTGAAAAACGGAAATAAAATTGCGGCGGAAAGGTGAGTAAGATGAAATTTACCAAAATGCATGGAATAGGAAATGATTATGTTTATGTAAATTGCTTTGAGGAGACGGTAGAAGATCCGGTACAAACAGCGATCGCAGTCAGCCCCAGACATTTTGCAATCGGAGCCGATGGACTGATCTTAATAAAACCCTCAAAAGTAGCAGATTGTTGTATGGAAATGTACAATGCAGATGGTTCTTTGGGCGCAATGTGTGGAAATGGTGTACGTTGTGTGGGTAAGTATATTTATGACCACGGAATTGTGGATAAGTCCAAAACAACGGTTACTGTGGAAACAGGTTCCGGTATTAAAATCTTAAATTTAACGGTTCAGGATGGAAAAGCAGTTCTGGCAGAAGTGGATATGGGAAGTCCTGTTCTGACTAGTCATCAGGCAAATTTGACATTGCAGATGGAAGATTACCAGAAGCTTACGAAAGAGCAAATCTGGGAGACGATAGAAGTCGGTGGAAAAAACTGGAATATGATCGATATTTCAATGGGAAATCCGCATACGGTTGTGTATGTAGACGATACAGATCATCTGGAAATTGAAAAAATAGGTCCGTTGTTTGAGAAACATCCACGTTTTCCAGATCGAACCAATACAGAATTTATTCAGATCGTAGACGACCATACGTTAAAAATGCGGGTATGGGAACGTGGTTCTGGTGAAACACTTGCCTGCGGAACCGGTGCTTGTGCAACTTTAGTTGCTTCTACGCTGGCAGGTTATGTGCAGGGCAAAGCCGACATTGAACTATTAGGCGGTACACTGCATATTGAATTGCGGGAAGAAGATGGACATGTCATGATGACTGGACCCGCAGAAGAAGCATTTTCCGGAGAATGGAATCGCTGATTATTTAAGAGAAAATATCGAAGCATTCGGTTTGTGTAGTTTATAATAAAATATCGAAGCATTCGCTTTATATAGTTTACAATAAAACAGAGAGGAAAGAAAAATCATGAAGTTATGGGGAGGCCGTTTTACAAAGGCAACAAATCAGTTAGTAGATGAATTTAATGCATCCATTACATTTGACAAGCGTTTTTATAAGCAGGATATTACAGGAAGTATCGCACATGTAACGATGCTGGCAAAGCAGGGAATTTTAACAGAGGCAGAACGCGACTGCATTAAAGCGGGATTGGAAGGTATTTTAGCGGATATTCAGGAAGGAAAGCTGGAAATTGATGAAACAGCAGAGGATATCCACAGCTTTGTAGAGGCAACGCTGATCGAGCGGATTGGAGATACGGGCAAGAAGCTGCACACAGGACGCAGCCGTAACGACCAGGTCGCATTGGATATGAAGCTGTATACACGGGATGAAATTTCCGAGCTGCATGGTCTGATCGTAGAATTACTGAAAACGATCTTAAAGACGATGGAAGAAAATCTGGAAACGTATATGCCGGGATTTACACATTTGCAGAAAGCGCAGCCTTTGACACTGGCACATCATTTTGGTGCATATTTTGAAATGTTCCTGCGTGATAAACAGCGTTTAGAAGATATTTATGAGCGAATGAATTTCTGTCCACTTGGTTCCGGCGCACTGGCAGGTACGACATATCCTTTAGACCGGGCATATACCGCAGAATTATTAGGATTTAAAGGCCCTACCTACAATAGCATGGATTCGGTTGCCGATCGTGATTATTTGATCGAACTTCTGAGTGCGATGTCAACGATCATGATGCATTTAAGTCGTTTTTCTGAGGAAATTATTATCTGGAACAGCAATGAATATCGTTTTGTTGAACTGGATGATGCTTATAGTACCGGTTCCAGTATTATGCCGCAGAAGAAAAATCCCGATATTGCGGAATTAGTAAGAGGAAAGACCGGACGTGTTTACGGTGCGTTAGTTTCGATGCTGACAACGATGAAGGGAATTCCGCTTGCTTACAATAAAGATATGCAGGAAGATAAGGAAATGACGTTTGATGCAATCGATACAACAAAGGGCTGCATCCAGCTGTTTACCGGCATGATCGCTACAATGCGTTTCCGCAAGGATGTCATGGCAAAATCTGCGATGAATGGATTTACCAATGCAACAGATGCTGCTGATTACCTGGTAAATCATGGTGTTCCGTTCCGTGATGCACATGGCATTATTGGCCAGATCGTACTGTATTGTATTGACAAAAATATTTCTATTGAAGAAATGAGTCTGGAAGAATTAAAAGCAATCAGTCCGGTATTCGAAGAAGATATTTACGATGCGATCAGCTTAAAAACCTGCGTTGAAAAACGTATGACGCTGGGAGCACCGGGACCGGAAGCAATGAAGCAGGTAATCGCACGCTGCCACATGCTTTTAGAAGATCAGGCAGGCGAATAAGAATAAAATTTTTACGCATAAGGAAGGGGAAGCTATGGAACATTCTGAAATCCGAGAACAGTATGCAAAGTTAACAAGGACATTGATTGAAAAGCATCTGACGATTACGTTGATGGAAAGTGCAACAGGTGGTCTGCTTGCGTCCTTGCTTACCGATACCGAAGGTGCATCTGCTATTTTAAAAGGTGCATTTGTAACGTATTCGAATGAAGCAAAAGTGATGCAGGGCGTTCCGGCTCAGACGATTGAGACCTATGGAGTGTATTCGCCTAATACGGCATGTGCGATGGCACAAGCATGTCGCTCTACCTATCAGGCAGATATTGGAATCGGTGTTACAGGTTCTTTCGGTAATGTCGATCCCAATAATGCGGACAGTATTCCAGGTGTTGTGGATTATGCGCTGGATATTCGGGGAGAAGTAACGGCTTATCACTTAGTATTAGAAGCGATGGCTACTCGTTACGATTCGAAAATGCAGGTTGCGCAGGCAGTTGTCCAATCCCTTCTGATGCAGATTCAAGCATTCTGATGCAGATTCAAGCATTTATCAAAAAATGTTTTTGGAATCCAATTTTGGATGCAGACAGATTTTTAGAAAAAGTGGTGTAACTTCATAAAACGAGGCTGCACCACTTTTTTTATGCTGATTCATTTTTGCTTTCTTTTTTCCCAGATCAGTTCCAACATGCATTCCTTGAGTTGGCGGATGCTTTCCGTTTCTTTCTTTTTGATATGGGTTCCCATTCCCAATTCTCGGATTGCAGTAGGTTCTACGGGGACGCATAAAACATCATCGGTTCGTCCACGAATCATCAATTCTGTCATCATAGAAATACCGAGGCCGCGTCCGACCATACGGATTACGGTTTCGTCATCGACACGGCAGATTTTTGCATTCAAATGGATTCCCAGTGGTTTCAGCGTAGCTTTTACATCAATATCAAATCGTCCGTAGGGCATTAAAAATTCTTTCCCTTCAAATTCCGTGAGCGGGAAGGTGGTGCGATCGGCAAGTGGATAATTTTTCGGAAGAATGGCATACATTTTTTCCTGATAAAGCGGAATCCAGTCACAGCAGGTATAATTTTGTCGGCTGGCGAAAATGACATCAGTTTGTCCATTTTCCAATAGTTCAAATGGTTCTAATGCGTGATCGACCATGCGCAGATCGACTTTCACTTTAGGACATAATCGTCGGAAACGATAAAGCAATTCAGGCATCCAGTGCATAGCGATGCTGGCATAAGCGGCAATGCGGATGACCTCGTTTTTTTCTTCTGCGATCGATCGAATCTGATTTTCCAGGTTGGCATTAGCCTGCAGAAATTCCCGAATAGCCGGCATAAGCTGCAGTCCTTGCTCTGTCAATTGAATGCCGTTGTGATTTCGCTGCAGGAGGGGAAATCCAACTTCTTTTTCCAGGGCATCCATCATATGGGTTAATCCGGATTGGGTGTAGCCGACAACTTCCGAGGCTTTTGTAAAACTGCCTAAATCTGCGGCAGTCATTAAAATTTCCAGTTTTTTACTATCCATAAGAACTCCTTTTCCATCCAATTTGAATGATTTTTGAATGATTCTGGATCATGTTTCAAACATTTCATAGATATGACAATTTGTCATACTTCTATTATAAAACATCGTTTCTCAGGAAACAAGAGGAATGGTAGAATGGAGGAAGATGAAAGGGAGGAAACTAGGATGCAGAAGCAATTAAGAGGAAAACAACGAATTTTAGTGGCAGGTACCTTATTTGGGATGTTTTTTGGAGCAGGAAATCTGATTTTTCCGGTTCACTTAGGACAGCTTGCAGGTCATCAGGTGATTCCGGCGATGATTGGTTTTATTATGACGGCCGTAGGGATTCCGATTTTAGGAGTAGCGGCGATTGGAAATACACATTCCGATGGTCTGCAGTCTTTGGCAAATAAAGTAGGAAAAGGATACAGCTATTTTTTAACCTGTGTATTATATTTGACGATCGGACCGTTTTTTGCGATTCCGAGATGTGCGACAACATCTTTTACAACGGGAATTGCGCCGATGTTAAATTTAAATAGTTCAGGTAGAGCGGAGTCGATTGCACTTTTGTGCTTTTCATTTCTCTTTTTTGCACTGGTGCTGTTCTTTTCCTTACGACCGGCTAATATCACCGTTTGGATCGGGAAAATTATCAATCCACTGTTTTTAATTTTCCTTGCGATTTTGGTTGTGACAGCATTAGTTCATCCGGGGGCAGCTGTTTCGGCGGTAGAACCGGATGTGACGTATCAAAGCGGTGCTCTGTTCTCCGCATTTATAGAAGGGTATGGCACGATGGATGCCATCGCAGGATTGGCATTTGGCATTGTGGTCATTGATATTATCCGGGGAATGGGTGTAACGGAAGATTCTGCTGCGGCAAAAGAAGTATTATTTTCCGGAATTTTGACAGGCGTTTTGATGGCAGTAATTTATATTGTAACGATTTTAATGGGAGCACAGTCCAGAGGCTTATTTGAAATTTTAGAAAATGGCGGAATTGCCTTAGCACAGATCGCACAGTATTATTTGGGAACCGCAGGAAATATTGTTCTTGCACTGACGATCACATTTGCTTGTCTTAAGACGTCGATCGGTTTGGTAATCAGCTGTTCGGATGCATTTGTGCGTATGTTCCCTCGTGCACTGCCGTATAAAGGCTGGGTGTATTTATTTACAATCTTTTCCTTTGTAATTTCGAATATCGGATTATCCAAGATTATTGAATATTCCTTGCCGGTTCTGATGTTTTTGTATCCGCTGTCGATTACCTTGATCGTATTGGCTTTAGTAGGCGGATTTTTCCAGCATGACAGGGTAGTTTATGTAAGTGTAACGATTTGTACAGCATTCGCAGCTATTTTTGATCTTTTGAAAACCTTACCGACTTCTTTGCAGGAATTTTTCCATTTGCATGCAGCAGTGGAATTCGCACAAAAGGTACTGCCCTGGTTTGATCTGAATCTGGGGTGGATCGTACCAGCTGTAATCGGTCTGGTGATTGGATTAGGGATTCGCATGATGAAAAATCGCGAACAGCCGGAACCACTTATCTGCACAGAAGTAGTCAGTCCGGAATAAAAGTGAGGATACTCTCAAATGCTTGTGCAAGCACAGCATTTTCATCGCTACTCGCGTAAACTATGAGAAACAAACACTGCAAGTTTCTCAAGTTATCGCGGTGCTCCTCAAATGCTTGTGCAAGCACAGCATTTTCATCGCTACTCGCGTAAATAAAATGGCGACCGTTCCAAGAAATGGAGAAGCGGTCGCCGTTTCTTTATGTTGTAGACTCTGTTTACGTTAACAATTCAAACGAATCCTCGAAAATACGTTGTGATTTTGGGTTTGTGTCAGGGATTCCGTTTTCGGGAAAGGAGATGAGAACGGAAATCGGGGTGACGACGCGAGACTTCAAATCCCAGGAGAAGAAGCAGCGCAGCGAAACTAATAACTGTACCGCAGAGAAGACCATCTGGAAGGTAGCGCATAGAAATTTCATGGGTACCGGCTTTTAAGTCCAGACAGATAAAGGCATCCTGGAAGGTATAGTACTCTGCTTTTTCGCCGTCTACATAAAGATTCCAGCCCGGATCATAGGGGATGGAGAGGAAAAACAGCCCATCTTCCTGCACATCAATTGTTCCTTGTAAACGCGTATCGGAATAGGATGTTACCTGCAGCTGTTCTTCCTGAAGATCTTTGAGCAGACGAATCAGTGCATCCTCATTTAAATAGTATGCGGTTGCATGGAAGCTGGTATCGTCACTGGTATTGAGTGTAATATTGTCTTCTGGTGAGCAGTAGCCCAGATCCAGTAAAAAGCCGCGGTTGGTATGACTCCAGGTTTTGGAAGTTCCGCCGATATCCGCTGTTACATTTTCAATCGAACTATTATCCAGCTGAACAAAAACATGACACGGTTCATTCACCGAAATTTCCATATCACTGCCGCTTTCGGTACAGTCGAAAATCTCATAAAATAACGTATCTCCGCCGTTTTGTACACTAAATTCATTTTGCAGTTCGATCGCATTTCCATAGCTGGTATCCCAGTCCAGATTAAAACCTTTCGGAAGCATAAAACCGACGGACAGCGCATACAGGTTTTGATACAGATAACAGTCTTCATTTTGCTCATAAAGTGTCATCAGCTGTGATTCATCCTGTGCAGTCGTTGTCAGAATATATTTCACATTGAAAATCGCATTCATCAGCGGTGTGATGCCGTTATTGCTGTAGGCATTCATCGAACTTTCCATCCCCAGCCGTTCATAAAAATCGGATACTGCGCCATAAGATACACTGGAAAATGTCGAAAGAGAAGGATAACCAACAAAGGCACCGTCGTTTTTCGTTTTTCGAGCGACCTTTTCAAAGCGGTAAAAATCGGGATCTTGCTGTTGCGCGCGTTCGATCAATTCCTGATAAGGTTCTGTATAATTCAGATATTCACTGCGGCTGACTGTGGTAACACTGGTTATTGCCATATTCATGGTAGATTCAGTCAGAGCCACAACTAAAAGAGCAACAAATAAAATTTCACGAGTCAGTTTTTTGCGGAGATAGAGAAGCAAAATGACCGCATAAATTCCTAAAAATAACAGGCTGACCCAATAATCATCAAAGGTAAACGCATCATCGGTGATGATGGATTCGCAGATTAAGATAAATGCTGTACCTGCGGCAAAGGCAAGTCCTACCTTTTTTTCACTCACTTCCGCTAGATTTTGCACACCTTCATAGCACATGATCAAAAGTAAGGCAATATAGAGGAAGGATTGACGGCAGGGCAGACTGTTCGGATAGTGAAATCCATGCCAAATAAAATTCGGAACATTGACGGAAAAACTAAATAAGAAAAAGAACAGAAGAACAGTTCGTGTAATCTTATCAGACAGTGCTACTTTTTTGTTGGCATAGTATAAAGGCAGACAGAGTAAAACTGCGACACCACAGTAGAGGTTCGGCCAGTGATCCAGTCCAGTTTCAGTTGCAACATCCATCAAATGTCTGGCGAGCATTTCTAATATCGAAAAATAAGAATTCCATTCAGTCGGAAAATTGATATTGCTGGAGGCTGTCAGTCCCAAAGCTTTTATTTCTGGAATTAAAATCACAGCGGATAAAGCGCCGGCCATAAGCGAACTGCCAGCAAAGCGTAAAAACAGCGAAATCCAGGCCTGTTTTCGATGCAATTTCCTAGAAGGAGTTTCAGGTGTTTCGGAAGCAGCAGAAACCACGTCTTTATTTCCTATTTCGACAGCAGCAGAAATCGAGTTTTGGCTTGCTGTTTTTGAATCAGTCGGAGTCACGCTATTATTTGGCGTTTCGGTTTCAGCAGCAATTGAATCGGCTTTCTTTTTCCGCTTCCGAAGTGTTAACCCTTCTCGCGTGGGGATTTCTGGAAGCGAATCGATACGAGCAGAAAATCCCGGCAGAAGTACCAGAAAATACAGCACACAGAACATACAAAGCATAATGGCGATGTAATAATTGGAAAGAATCGCCATGGCTAATGTCAGGGTATACAGCAGATATTTTTTCTGATACACGAGCCGTTCCAGTCCTAATAAGATTAGAGGTGTCAGCCAGATGCAATCCAGCCACATGACATTCCAGCTGTAAGCAGCTAAATAACCGGATAATGCATAGAACATCGAAAATAGCGGAATTTTAAAATCCAGTTTCTGTTTTTGGGTGTGTTTTGCGTCCAGTAAAATAGAAAAGGAAAGACCTGCCAGCCCGATTTTAAAAATAACCAGGTAGCTGACAAATTCTAAAATATGTTGTTTTGGACAAAAAATCAGAAATCCATTGAAGATACTGGAAAGATAATAGCCGATGAGCGAAAGGAAATTCGTTCCCATGCCGATATCCCAGGTATAGAACAGGCTGCCGCCTTCTTTTAGTTTGCGCGCCAGTTCTGCAAAAAAAGGAGCATATTGGTGATAGAGGTCTGTTCGCAGGAAACTTCTGTCACCAAAAGGATAAATCTGATTTCCGGCGAAAATGCAGAGCATAGAAAGAACCGGAAGTAAAAATCCTAGGAAAAGAATCAGAAAACGGTCAGAATGCAGTTTCCGCCGCAGGGATTGAGCAAATGTTTTTAAGATATTCACGAGCGGGCTCCTTTCCGAAAAACAAGTAATTTGCTAAAAATATAGTTCAAAATCACAACGATCACACCATCTGCCAGTTTTGCCAGCCATTCATGCAGATGCATCCATTCGACTGCCAGAATTAAAAATCCCATATCAAAGAGACCGGAGAGAATACGGCTCCCTGTAAAGGTCATAAATTCTCGCAAAATACCTTGAAAATTGGAGCAGTGGCTTTCAAATACCCAAATTTTGTTTGTAATATAGGCAAAAATCACAGAAGCAAGCCATGCCGCTGCATTTGCAAGGCGATAATCGATCGATTGCTTTAGCAGAAAAAAGACGAGATAATTGACTGCGGTCGTGCATACTCCAAAAAAAAGGTAAGAAATCAATTCTTTTTTTAACTTCATGTTAGATTCTTCTCCTTTGTTAGCTTGTCAGAATCGCAGCCTGCCGGATTCATTCTGTCAAAATGAGCGTATTCTTTGCCAGCTGGCACATTCATCGGTTCATCTGACGTATTCATACAGCGTTCTTTCAGCAGATATACGGGACGATGTTTCGTTTCCAAGTAAATATGAGCGATATATTCTCCTAAAATACCGAGGGAAAGCTCGATTAAGCCGCCCAAAAATAACACGGCACATAGCGTGGTAACATAGCCCGGAACGGAAATTCCATATAGAAACGTCTGCGCCAGTGTGATCACAATGTAGAGAAAAGCGGCTAAGGAAATGATTCCGCCAAATACGGATAAAATCCGCAGCGGAACAACAGAAAATGAAGTAATTCCATCAATTGCATAGCGGGAAAGACTCCGAAAACTCCATTTGCTGGTTCCAACGGTACGTTCCACATTCTCATAGGGAATCCATTCCGTATCAAATCCAACCCAGGCAAATATTCCTTTGGAGAAACGCTGAACTTCACAAAGCTTTAAAATCGCGTCCACCATCTGCCGCGTCATCATACGATAGTCAACTGCACCGTAAGCGAGTGTTACGTCAGTCAGCTGGTTGTTGATGTGATAAAAGGAGCGGGAGAAAAAGCTGCGGATGGGAGATTCGCCTTTGCGGCTCGTCCGCATTGCGGCACAGCAATCATGTCCTGCTTCCAGTGAAGCAATCATCTGCGGGATTAAAGCAGGAGGATGCTGCAGATCGGCATCCATAATAATCACATAATCCGCAGTAGAAGCCTGCAGTCCGGCATACATAGCCGCTTCTTTTCCAAAGTTGCGGGAAAAAGAAAGGTAGCTGATTCTGGGAAAACGTCTTGCCAGACTAGACATTACCTCCAGTGTGGCATCACTGCTGCCGTCATTTACAAATAAAAAGCGAAAAGAATATTTTTTTTGGATATTTGAAAAAAAATCTGGATGCATTTGTAACTTTTGGAGCGTTTTCATCGTTTCAGAATAAAACAGCTCAAGTCCATCTGCTTCATTGTAGCAGGGGACGATAATATCAACAGTATTCATAGTAATTATATCCTTTCTGTAGCATGTCTATTTTAGTATAGAGCCGGAAAAAAGTAAAGCCCCATAGAAAAAACGGTGAACTGCGATAGGCTCCTGCAAATTGGTATATCCCAAATGGGAGCGGAATAGAATAGGGTAGAATTGTGGATATTTCAGAGAATTGAAGGAGGACATACAATGCCGGACAAAATGATTGAAAATAACAAAGTCAGCATTATTGGAAAAATTGCTGAGGGATTTACCTACAGTCACGAAGTATTCGGAGAAGGATTTTATATGACTTCTTTGAAGGTGAACCGTTTAAGTGACCAGGTAGATATGATACCTTTGATGATTTCTGAGCGCTTGATCGATATTACGCAGGATTATATCGGACAAACGGTAGAAGTAAGCGGACAATTTCGTTCCTACAATTACCATGAAGGTGCGAGAAATCGTTTGATCTTATCGGTTTTTGTACGGGAAATTGAATTTATGGAAGAATTTACCGATTATACCAAAACCAATCAGATTTATCTCAATGGATATATTTGTAAAATTCCAGGCTATCGAAAAACGCCGCTGGGTCGGGAAATCACCGATTTATTAGTAGCTGTGAACCGTTCATATGGAAAATCCGATTACATACCCTGTATTGCATGGGGAAGAAATGCACGTTATGCGGCAGGTTTTTCCGTGGGAAGTAATATTGAACTTTGGGGACGCGTCCAATCCAGAGAATATACCAAAAATGTGAGCGAGAATCAAAGCGAAAAACGAGTGGCGTATGAAGTTTCCGTGAGTAAATTGGGTCATTCATAAGCGAAAACTGGGTAGTGTATGAAGTTTTCGTGAGTAAATTGGGTCATTCATAAGCGAAAACTGGGTAGTGTATGAAGTTTTCGTGAGCAAACTAGGTCATTCGTAAAAGAAAAACCTAATAGCAGTTTTATCGTTTGAAAATGAATCAAGGAAGTCCCCTGCTTTAATTGTGAAGAACAATCGGCAGGGGACTTGTTATGACTTACGTGAGTAGCTCCTCAAATGCTGTGCTTGCACAAGCATTTGAGGAGCAGCGCGATCACTTGAGACACTCGCAGCGGGTGTTTCTCAAGTTCGCCTGATGGGAGAGAAGTTTCCGAGTAGTATGTGATTTAGTATGCGATAGGCAGTGCGGCAGTAAAATCAGCCGCATCTTTTTTGTTCATCAGATAACTGGGCGTATCGTCCACATATAAGGCGTAATAATTATTATCATAAGGTGTTAAGGTCAATGTCACCTGACTGCGTTTTTTGCGATCCAGCGTAAAGGTGATGGTAATCGCTTCCTCTCCGATCGGAGCAGCTTCTTCCGAAGTCGGATACAGTTTTTCTGCTGTGGCATTTTGGAGAATTCCAAAGACATCGGTAAAATCTGAAGCGTCGATTTCTTTTCCATTGAAGGTATAGGTGGTAACTTCCTGTTCGCTGGTAGTCTTTTTGCCGTCTTCATCCGTACTTTCGACTGTTTTCGTAGAAGTGGAAATCTGATATTCAAACTTTAAATCCTGATACAGAACTTCCATTTTCTGGATATCGGAAACACTGAAATGAAACGGTTCTTTATAAATAAAAGAAGATTTTTCACAGTTTAGGAGAGAATCTACGGTGCTTTTGCTCATCAGATAAACCTGTGAAATCTGATCCCAGGTCACATAGTAATATTCTCCGATGGAATCTCCGATCCTCAACGTAAAGCGATAAGGAACTTCCACGGTTTCCTGTGCAGCTGTTTCCGAATCGGCACTTTCAGGTTCACCGTTTTGTGATGCGCTGTCAACGGTCGAATTTTCACTGCTTTGTGCGGTGCTGTCTGCACTCGAATTTTCACCGTTTTGGGTTTCATCTTCGTCTTCTACAGTTTCCTGCTGGGTATATTTCATCGTAATAACTGCGGTTGGCTTGTCGAGACCGTAGTGTGCTTTTTCCGCTTTGCTGATGTCATATGCGGCGCATCCGGCAGTACTTAAGGTGCTCAACGTGTTTGTTAAGTCTGATAAGGAAGTGTCATCGACTGCGAAGGTATCACCGTCAAAATCAGCAAACCAGCTGCATTGCTTCAAATAATCCAGTGTCACATTTCCGTTTTTCTTATACGTAAAGGTATTGGTTGTGTCGCCCTGTTTAATGCAGATTTTTTGAAAAGCGGCAGTGGAATCTGGCTGCGGCAGTTCGTCTTCTACGATCATTTCTAGCAGTGAGTGACTGAAATAGTCCTGAAATGCGGAATCGATCGTATAGATTTTTTCGCTTGCACTGGTATAAAGATACGTCACACCGGCTGCTTCGTTGGTATTTCCAAGATAGAGCGTAACCTGGTTGCCGTTCTGATCGGTTGCGGTAATCTGCTGCTTCGGATTCTCTAAACCATAATCTGCGGCATTTTCCAGCGTTTCCTGAATCTGACGTGAGGCAGTCAGCGTCTGCAGCTGGCTTTGCATGCCGCTTAAAGAACTTTGGTTTAATGGAAAGTTTTTATCCTTATCATATTGCCAGGTGTCTTCTCCATTTACCGTTTTCAAGGAGAAGGAAAGCGGCGTATCTTCTTCATAATAGGAAAGTGCCGAAATCGTTTGCGCATCAAAATCTTCGGGATAGAGAGAAATCGAAGACGTTTCGGATTCTGTGTTTGTTTCCTCTGCATCTTCCTGCTGCTTGTTATAGCGGAGCAGGAAAAAATAGCCAATGCAAATGATTGCCAGCAAGATCAGCAGAACGAAAAGCAGATGTTTTTGCTTTTTGCGTTTCATCTCAGAGTTCCTCCTTTTATTTTTTGCGTCTCTTTGCCCATATTACGATACCAGTGATCAAAAGTCCAGCAGGAAGTAGTACGACAAAGAAAATGGACTGCATACCGACCGCTGCTGCGCTGGGCGTAATAGTTTCGATATCCATCGATTTTGCATCAATGGAAATGGATGTTTCATGTTCACACATATAACCAATTGCATTTAACAGCAGATCTACATTGCTGAGGTTGTAATTGGAAATAAAGGATTCTTCTGTCAGGTAAGGTGTGGAAAATACGACCAACTGTGTCGTTTCCTCGTCAGAAACACTTTCTTCTGCCAGCATAGCAAGTGCAAAGCTGCCTTCTGCATCACCAGATTCTTTTTCTGTAGAAGAAAACTGTCCATTTTCTGGGATTTTTTCATAAGCTTCGTCTGTTGTAGTCAAAAGCGGTGTCTGTGTTACGGTACTGCGTACTTCTTTTTGTTCAATCGCAGCTGCTTGAATGATTAAAGCGACGATATTGGAACTGGAAGCATCGGCGGTAATTTCATGAGTTTCATACTGCGGAAGAATATACATCGGATTTTGGAAGTAAGCACTGCTGTTGCCTTCAAATACGATACCTTTGGAGGTTCCCATTCCATAATTATCCAGAATCCGTTCAAATTCTGTAAGGGTTTCTCCGGTATAGGAGGTGAAAATAAGTGCTTTTCCGCCTTTTTCCAGATAATCAATGACCAGATCGGCTTCTTCCGCGGAAAAATCCGCCTGAGGAGCCAGGATCATTAAAACACCGCAGTCTTCTGGAATTGAACCTTCGGAAAGGAGCGAAAGGCTCTGTACATCGTAATTGCTTTTGGCTAAAGCAGAAGATGCACTGTCTCCTAAAGTCGTTTCGTCATGTCCGGTTGTATAGTATAAAACCGGAAGATTTTCAGAGGTGACATAATCGATCGCAGAGGTAATCTCGCCTTCTCCGTCAAAATCGGTACTGGTAGAATATCCGTAGTAGCTGGAACTATCATTATAGTAATTGCTTTCATAGATATCAGAATAAGCAATTGTTTTATAGCGATCCTTGCTTTCGACGATCAAACTGCCGGCAGAAAGACTGGAGGCATCATAGTTGGCAGTAAACGTAGGATTGGCTACCGGATCGATCACCTCTACCTGGATATGATCGGAACCTTCCTGATAGCGGGATAACAGCTGCATGACCGTATCATCCTGATTTTCCCCTTCATATAAAGCGTAAATCGTAACATCCTGATTTAAATTTTCCAGAACTTCTTTGGTCTGACTGCTGATCGAAAGAATCTGGTTACTGCTCATATCGAACTGCCGAATAGAAGTAGGAAGCGCACTGACCACTAAGTTGACCAGAATTGCCAGGACGATCACAATACAGGAAAGCAAAATGCTGTAAGAACCGTGATGAAATGAATTGGTTCGGAACATCGACGCAGCATACGTTTTAAAAGAACCTCGTTTTTGCGATTTTTTCAAATGTTTCATGGTTATTTTCCTTCTCCTTCCTAACGGCTCCATCTGCGTTTTTCAATCATTTGAATCGTCAGGAACAGGAAAACGAACATGACACTCAAATAAAAAACAAGAGCAGATACATCAAAAATTTCATTATAAAAATTGTCCAGATGCGCAGAAAGAGACAGGCTGTTCAGAAAATTGGGCAGTAAATTTTCAAATACTGATTTTTTCAGCGCATAAAGGACAGTCAAAATACCGCAGCCCACGATTCCGCCGCCGCATCCGATGATCCAGTTCTTTGTCGCTGTGGATGTAAGGTAAGCAAGGAGAAGCACCAGCAACAGTAATCCCATAAAGGAAGCAAAAGCCGTTTCCGGAATCAAAGAACTGATATTTTCAATCAATTCCAGAATCAACATCACACCAACTGTGCCGACACAGGCCAAAATCTGATTTTCGGTCAGCGAAGAAATAAACATTCCAATGGCAATCGCTGCACATCCAAACAGGAAAAATGCTAGAATCATCGAATAGGAAACCAGCATCTTGGTAGAGCCAAAAGACTTTAACAAAAGCGGGAAGATGCAGCTGATCAGGCACACCAGACCAAATACGGAAATCATCGCCAGGTATTTTCCAAATACGATACTGGTCACAGAAACCGGAGAAGTCAGCAGCAGCTGATCGGTTTTATTTTTTCGATCTTCTGCAAGACTGCGCATCGTCAGAATCGGAATGACAATTACAAAAATAAAGCTGACACTGCGAAGGCTGGAAGCAAAGGATGCATAGCCATAGGTCAGATTGATAAAAACATAATAAATACCAATAAAAAGAAGCATCACGGCCATTACCAAATAGCCGATGACGGAGTTGAAATAGCTTTGTAATTCTCGTTTATAAATCGCAGACATTTAGAGTTCCTCCTTTTTCGCTTCCGGATCTTTTGGGGAAGTTTCTGACGCATCCGACTGTATTTGCATCTGCACCGGTGTTGAAGGTTTTGTAGCGGATGTTTCCTGCTCTGGGAAAGAATCCAGATTGGTTTCATCCTCCGTCAGTTCTAGGAAAATATCTTCCAGAGAGCGGTTGGTCACTTCCAGGGAATAAATTGGGAGTTTGGCATCGCAAAGCAGGAAAAAGAGTTCTTCACGCAGTTCCTTGCCTTTGCCGTATTCGATTTCTGCCGATACAAAGGACTCAGTAGCTGCCGTATTGTTCGCAGCTGTGAGTGCTTTACTTGAACTCGTGTTTTCTGCGAAAATTGTTTCGCTCAAACTCGTGTTTTCTGCAAAAATTGCTTCACTTGAACTCGTATTTTCTGCAAAAATTGCTTTACTTGAACTCGTATTTTTCGCAGAAATTGTTTCGCTCGAAGTATGGTTTTCCGCAGAAATAGGTTCGATCGAAATGCGGTCTGCGCCAGAAAGTGATGCGAGTGCCTGCTCCAATTGCTGCTGCGTGCCTTTAACCGTTAATTTTAAAGTAGTGCTGCCTTCCATCATCGCAGCAAGACCTTCCGGGGTATCGCTGGCAATCAATTTTCCGTGGGAAATGATCAGGATGTGGTCACAAATTGCACTGACTTCCGATAAAATATGAGAACTGAGCAATACAGTATGGCCTTTGGCAAGATTTCGAATGGTATCCCGCATTTCAATCATCTGAATCGGGTCCAGTCCAACGGTGGGTTCATCTAAAATGATGATATCCGGAAATCCCAAAACGGCCTGTGCCAATCCGACACGCTGGCGATATCCCTTTGATAAATTGCGGATCAAACGTTCCTTCACATCCATTGTTCCAGATACTTCCAGAGCCTGTTCAATCGCCTCGGTTCGTTTGGCTTTTGGAATCTTTTTCAGGCCAGCGGCAAATTTCAGATATTCCATGACGGTCATATCCATGTAAAGCGGCGGCAATTCCGGTAAATAGCCCATGCATTTACGCGCTTCTTCCGGTTCTTCCAGAATATCAAAGCCATTTATCTTGATCGTTCCTTCGCTGGGAGCGAGATAACCTGTCAGCATATTCATCGTAGTCGATTTACCAGCACCATTCGGTCCCAGAAACCCGTAAATCCGTCCTTCTTCTAATGTAAAGCTTAGATGATCCACGGCTAAATGGCCATCGTATCGCTTGGTCAGATTTTTTACTTCTATCATAAAATCCTCCTATTAATTTGCTGATTGCCAGATGAAAAATGTGAAAAATTTCCAGTCCGGCCAAATTGCAGTATAAAGACAGCATAAAGGATGAATGTGATGGAATTGTGTTTAAATGGGTATCAAACGGTAAAGTTCACAAAAAAATCACCAATTCTACTATCGGTAAGCAAGTTCACATAATTTAAGTAATCGCGGTGCTCCTTAAATGCTTGTGTAAACACAGCATTTTCATCGCTGCTCGCGTAAATAAAAATACCCGGAAATGAATACAGGATTCGAATCCGGGTATTTGAGAAACGATAGTTTTAAATCGTATGTTTTTTCAAAAAGAGATGGAAAAAATCCTGCTATATTCGATCAGCCGATTACATGGCTCATATTATAATAGCCAGGTTTTTGCTCTGCCAGGAATTTAGCAGCCTGAACTGCTCCTTTTCCGAAAATCGCTTTGGAATACGCAGTGTGCTTGATTTCTACGACTTCGTCCTGTCCGCAGAAGAAGACTTCATGTTCTCCCACTATGGTACCACCGCGCACTGCACTGATGCCGATCTCTTTCTCGGAGCGTTTCGCACGTTCTTTGGAGCGGTCGTATTGATACGTATATTCCTGATTTAAAACATCATTCATAGCATCTGCCAGTGCAAGTGCTGTGCCGCTGGGTGCATCTACTTTTTGATTATGGTGCTTTTCAACAATTTCCATATCGTATCCAGCATGTGCTAAAACCGAAGCCGCAGCAGCGACCAGCTTCATGATCGTATTTACGCCAAGAGACATGTTCGCAGAACGCAGCAGAGGAATTTCCTGGCTGGCAGCTTTTGCCTGCTCCAATTGTTCCGGAGAAAGTCCGGTTGTACACAGAACAAGCGGAAGTTTCTTAGCCATACAATCTTTTAATAGTTCATCGATCGCACTGGCATTTGAAAAATCAATCACAACATCTGCTTCCACATCACAATCTTTGAGGGAAGAAAATACCGGGTAAGGGTTGGAGGCTGATTCGGGATGGATATCAATTCCCGCAGCCATCACACAATCTTCCTCTTTGGCAACAATATCGGAGATAACCTGCCCCATGTGGCCGTTACATCCATGCATAATAATTCGTATCATGAGTCGTAATCCTTTCTGGCGTAATTCGTATCCATATCCCGCGAAGGAATCGTTGCGCCGATTATTTTAAAAGTCCGCAGTCCTTTAAAGCCGCAGCTAATTTCACCTGGTTTGCTTCTTCCATAGGAGTCAGAGGCATACGGCAGGGGCCGGCATTCCAGCCTAACAGATTCATCGCTTCTTTAACGGGAATCGGATTTACTTCGCTAAATAATTCGTGGATCAGCGGCAGATACTGCAGCTGCAGTTTTCTGGAGCCTTCTGTATCGCCAGCCAGGAATTTCGCACAAATATCATGTGTCTGAGCCGGTGCAACGTTGGAAAGTACGGAAATGACACCTTTTCCGCCCAGAGAAAGGATTGGAACGATCTGATCGTCATTACCGGAGTAAATATCAATAAAATCACCTGCCATCATTGCCAGATCTGCAATCTGAGAAATATTGCCGGAAGCTTCTTTGATACCTACGATATTGGGAACATTTTTCGCCAGAGCAGCAGCAGTTGCAGGCTGGATATTGCAGCCGGTTCTGCTGGGAACGTTGTACATAATGATCGGCAAAGAAACGGATTGTGCGATCTGCGTATAATGCTCGATCAGACCCTTCTGTGTTGCTTTATTATAGTAAGGGGTAACGATTAAAAGACCGTCAGCACCATCTTTTTCAGCATCCTGAGAAAGTTTGATCGCTGTTGCAGTGCAGTTAGAACCGGTTCCAGCCACAACGGGAATCCGTTTGTTGACATGCTTGCAGGTAAAACGGATGACTTCGGCATGTTCTTCCATCGTCAGAGTGGAAGATTCACCAGTTGTACCGCAGATAATGATCGCATCAGTACCATTTGCAATCTGGTCATCCAGCATCCGTGCCAGTTCTTCATAATTTACACTGAAATCATCATTCATAGGCGTAATAATCGCAACGCCGGCTCCTGTGAAAATAGACATAATCATATCCTCCTGTAAAATTCAAAATACGGTAACGGTTGGCTTCATTCAGAGCCAATTGTGAAAGCCCTATCCTATAAAGAAAGGAGCTACCGCTTGTGGCGAGTAACTCCTGCAATGACAAATTCCTGAAATATCCCCCAAGGGGGATTTCAATAGAAAAAGATACATAGGATTTATGTGTAGCTCTCCACTTGCGTGACAGTCGTATGGCTCTTAACCATACGCCCAGAATACAGCCAGCAGCGGGATGCATCCTTCGGCGTGAATTCCTTTCCGCTTCTTCATCCGGCACTGCACCGTCAGATAACGTACTGATAACACACGCAACCTCTACTTCATAATATGTTTCCGATAGAATTCCTTGCTTTACTCTTGTCGGATTCTATCAATCGTATCAAATAGTTTCTAATTGATACTTATGTGAAATGATAGCACGCTTTCTTTTGATTGTCAAGAAGCGGTGTATTCCAGTTTGTGTCAAGTAATCATTGGCAACTTTTCCTTTGTGTTTTCTTAATGATATT
>CAZTHP010000033.1:0-25877 GCA_964613155.1 uncultured Lachnospiraceae bacterium
GCTGCACATTTCTGAATTGCTGTAACAACAAAATCTTTCGCTTTCTTGTGCGCTTCTTCACGTGCTCTGTTTTCAAGCTCCTTGACCATTTTTGCGGTGTCATGTTTCACATCATTTTCAACAGTTTTTAAAAGATAGTCTTTCGCCTGTTCGGAGGTTAAACCTGAAATCCGCTCCAATTCTGTCTGCTGTTTTGCCAGAATCGCTTCCGCTTCTTTATGCTTGCGGGAAAGGGATTCTTCTTTGGCTGCCATTGCTGTTTCACGACGTTCAAGAGCATCGGCTTTTTTATCGATGTTCTCCTCTTTGTTAAGTACACGTCTTTCATATCGCTGCAGTTCTGCACGACGTTCTTTGGTCTCACGTTCACATTCATTCCGGGAGCGTAAGGTTTCTTCCTTCACTTCCAAAAGTGCTTCACGTTTTTTTGCTTCTGCCGCTTTTAATGCTTCATCTATAATCTCTCTGGACTTTTCTTCAGCCGTGCCAATCTTACTTTCATACACCTTGATGCGGTATTTGGTGGCAACTGTCCATGTGACAGGTATAGTGACAACAAGTGTGACAACAATAGCAATGATCGTTATCATTGCATCCACAGGAGCACCTCCTTATTAAATTTTCATTGTACAATACAACTTCTAATTCTATAGGAATCCCAGAAAGATGTCAAGCAAAAGTCACCATACAGTGAAAAAACTTACAAATAATCAAACAATATCCTAAGAAAAACGTTATGTTTTTACCAATAAACAAGAGAAAACATACTTTTCATGCCTCTCTCGCTTGTGACAAAAGTGAACTACTCCGACTTATAGAAGTCGGAAAAAGTCAAGAAAATGCCGTGTTTATCGCAATTCATCCCACCACCTATAGAGGTGGGGGATTTCTTGTTCACGACGTGTTAAAAAGTATCTTCTTCTTCCGGCAGAGAAAAATCAAGATCCTGGAAAGAAGTCTGCTCCTCCTCCTTCGCTTTGGAAGCGGAATTGTCTGCTGCTGACTTTTCTTCTGGAGCAGCTTCGAACCCATAAGCAGCACGTACTGCCTTTGCAATCTCTGCCATCACCTCAGGATTAGAACGGAGGAAATTCTTAGCATTCTCTCGTCCCTGTCCGATCTTCTCTTTCTTATAAGCATACCATGCGCCGCTCTTGTCTACGATTCCTTCTTTTGCTGCCAAATCCAAAAGATCGCCTTCACGGGAAATACCCGTACCAAACATAATATCAAACTCTGCTTCTTTAAAAGGCGGTGCGATCTTATTCTTTACAACTTTAATACGCGTACGATTTCCAATAAATTCACCATTCTGTTTTAAGGTTTCGATTCTTCTGACATCCAAACGAATGGTGGAATAGAATTTTAACGCACGACCGCCTGTTGTTGTCTCCGGATTTCCAAACATCACGCCTACTTTTTCACGCAGCTGATTGATAAAGATCACCGTACAGTTATATTTGCTCGTAATTGCCGTTAATTTCCGCAGTGCCTGAGACATCAAACGTGCCTGCAGACCAACATGGGCATCTCCCATATCACCGTCAATCTCTGCTCTGGGCACTAATGCAGCTACTGAGTCGATAATGATAATATCCACCGCACCGGAACGAACCATCGTTTCTGCGATCTCCAAAGCCTGTTCTCCGTTGTCCGGCTGAGAAATGTAAAGATTATCAATATCTACACCGATCTTGCTGGCATATGCCGGATCTAATGCGTGCTCTGCATCAATAAATCCTGCAATCCCATCGCGCTTTTGTACTTCTGCTGCCATATGAAGGGCAACGGTTGTCTTACCACTGGACTCTGGTCCATAAATCTCAATAATACGTCCCTTGGGAATCCCTCCCAGTCCCAGTGCAATATCTAAACTTAAACAGCCCGTAGGGGTTGTCTCTACATTCATCCGTGCAGAAGAATCTCCAAGTTTCATGATGGAACCTTTTCCATACTGTTTTTCTATCTGCGCAACAGCATTATCCAATGCTTTTAATTTATCTTCTTTTGCCATATTCGACCTCCTGTTCGAGAACTCATGTTCGTATCTACATCATAATACACTTTCTTTAAAATGTCAATCACTATCTTGCAAAATTACAGGTGTTTTATTAAAACATTTTACAGATTTATATTAGCACATGTTTTTCGTTTTGTCTACCGATCAAACCTTTTCTAATAGAAATCTTCGTATTTCCTCTTTCAGCATGATCCACAAGGAAATCCAGAACGTAAACCTTCAAAATACAATGTTTACTCAAAGAAAATCCTGAACCTAAGCTCTCCAAACACAAGGTTTACTCAAAGAAAATCCTGAACCTAAGCTCTCCAAACACAAGATTTACTCACAGAAAATCCTGAACCTAAACTTTCCAAACACAAGGTTTACTCAAAGAAAATCCTGAACCTAAACTTTCCAAATACAATGTTTGCTCAAAGGATATCAAAAACGATATGCATTATAGTTTCTATACGCTATATAAGACGAAGTTTTTGGAAAATACACAATGATCATACAATACACAGCACGATCCGCAGGTATCAAGATGCAAGACTTTTGTTACAAATATCTTTACTATTTTTTTATGGAATGTTATACTTTTTACGATTTCTAAGTAACCATTTACAAATGAAACGAGGTATTGAGTCATGAGAAAAACACATCAATTATCAGAGGCAGCTTTCCAGTTGGAAGGCAAGATGCCTTTATCCCAGGCAATCCCCCTGGGACTGCAGCATGTTTTAGCCATGTTTGTCGGCAATTTAACTCCACTGCTGATCATCACCAGCGCCTGCGGTATTTCCGGCGGTGAATTTGCAGAACTGCAATTAAGTCTTCTGCAGAATGCTATGTTAATTGCCGGTATTGTTACTTTGGTACAGCTGTTTACAGTCGGACCAATCGGCGGCAGAGTTCCGATCATTATGGGAACTTCTTCCGGTTTTATCGGCGTTTTCAACTCGGTTGCATCTACTATGGGCGGTGGTGTTCTTGCCTATGGTGCGATCATGGGGGCTTCTATTTTAGGTGGACTTTTTGAAACCGTACTCGGCTTTTTCTTAAAACCACTGCGTAAATTTTTCCCCAGTGTTGTCACCGGTACCGTTGTATTATCCATTGGTTTAAGCTTGATTTCCGTTGGAATCAACTCCTTTGGCGGCGGCAGCGGCGCAGCTGATTTTGGCTCGATGGAAAATTTATGTCTGGCGATTTTTGTCTTAGTCATGATCCTGTTCTTTAAACACGGAACCAGTGGATTTGCCAGCTCTTCTTCCATCCTGTTGGGTATTATCTGCGGATACATCGCCGCTTCGATCATGGGACTTGTTCTGCCGACTACCGGAATCAATGCAGACGGTGCAGAATATACCAAAGCCTGGGTTTTAAACTGGCAGAAGATTCAGGATGCTGCCTGGTTTGAAGTTCCGAAGCTTTTACCGGTAAAACCGGTCTTTGATCTTCGTGCGATCCTTCCTGTTTTAATCATGTTTATTGTAACAGCAGTCGAAACCGTCGGCGATATTTCCGGTGTTATGGAAGGAGGACTGGGACGCGAAGCAACCGACCGTGAATTATCCGGCGGCGTCATGTGTGACGGTTTAGGTTCCTCTTTTGCAGCACTTTTTGGCGTTCTGCCGAATACTTCTTTCTCACAAAATGTTGGCCTTGTTGCCATGACAAAAGTAGTAAATCTCTTTGCCCTGAGTACAGGTGCTATTTTCTTGATCTTATGCGGACTTTGTCCCAAACTGGCCGCACTCATTTCGATTATGCCGCAATCCGTCTTAGGCGGTGCTGCTGTCATGATGTTTTCTTCTATCGTTGTCAGCGGAATTCAATTAATTACCAAAGAACCTTTAACAGGACGTAATCTTTCCATTGTTTCGGTTGCACTGGGCGTTGGCTATGGAATGGGCGCAAATACAGGAATTTTAGCGCAGACACCAGAAGCCATCCAATTAATTTTCGGTGGTTCCGGTATTGTACCGGCTGCTATGGTGGCAATTCTTCTCAACATTCTGCTTCCCAAAGAAAAAAACGCAAACGAACAATAAGCGAAAGGAGTTTTGCGAATGGTCACAATTAAAAATTATATTCGAGCAGCAAGTTTAGAAGAAGCATGGCAATTAAACCAGAAACGAAAAAATCGGATTCTAGGCGGTATGCTTTGGCTGCGTTTAGGAAAAGGCAGCATTCAGACCGCGATTGATCTATGTGATCTGGGGCTGGACACCATTGAAGAAACAACCGAATCCTTTTCCATCGGTGCAATGGTCACACTGCGGGATCTAGAACTTCATGAAGGACTGAACACCTATACACAAGGTGCACTGAAACATGCACTGGAAAGCATTGTAGGGGTGCAGTTTCGCAATATGGCAACCGTAGGCGGCAGCATTTGGGGCCGATTTGGATTTTCTGATGTTTTGACATTCTTTCTGGCCGCAGACACTTTTGTGGAATTGTACCAAGGCGGTATCATTCCCCTGGAACAGTTTGTTTCTATGAAATATGATCAAGATCTTCTGGTTCGCTTAATTCTGAAAAAAACACCGGGCAAATTTGTTTATACTGCTATGCGAAATCAACGTACTGATTTCCCGGTTTTAACCTGCGCTGCAGCCTGTCTGAACGGGGAGTACCGTGCTTCAATCGGCGCTCGCCCCGGTAAAGCCATGCGAATCTGCAATCCCGAACCGATTTTATCACCTGATGCACCGAAACTGGAAGTCCAAAAATTTGCTTCTTATTTAGCAGAAAATAAACCGGTTTCCAGCAACCTGCGCGGAAGTGCAGCTTATCGGACCCATCTAATCCGAGTCCTTTCTGCTCGTGCATTCACAGAACTGGAGGAACTTTGATATGGAAATAAAACTGAATCTTAACGGTAAGACCGTCACTGCTCAAATAGAAGCAGACCTCTCCCTTCTGGATTTTCTTCGGGAAAAAGGCTGTCTTAGCGTCAAACGCGGATGCGATACTTCAAATTGCGGACTTTGCACGGTTCTTTTAGATGGAACGCCAATTCTATCCTGCTCCACATTAGCCGTTCGTGCATCGGGTCATACCATCCAAACACTGGAAGGTCTCCAAGAGGAAGCTGCCGATTTCGTCGGTTTTATTGCCGATCAAGGAGCTGAACAATGCGGCTTCTGCAATCCTGGACTGGTTATGAATACCATCGCCTTGCTGCGGGAAAATCCCGATCCCACGGATGAAGAAATCCGCGCCTTTCTTTCGGGAAATCTGTGCCGCTGCTCCGGTTATGATGGGCAGCTGCGCGGTATCCGCAACTATCTAAACAGCCGCAAGCAGAAAGGAGAACATCATGGAGCATAAAGAATACCAGGCGATTCATAAATCGGTTCGAAAAAAAGATTCCATGCAGCTTCTGCTCGGAAAACCCGTTTACACAGATGATGTAACCCCACAAAATGCGCTTGTAGTTAAGCTCCTGCGAAGTCCTCATGCCAATGCGATCGTCCAGAAGATCGATACGCAAAGAGCGAAGCTCGTGCCCGGCGTAGAGGCGATCTACACCTGGGAGGATGTGCCGCAGACCCGTTTTGCGATTGCCGGACAAACGTATCCGGAACCTTCTCCGTATGACCGACTGATCCTCGACCGCCATGTGCGCTTTGTCGGAGATCCCGTTGCCATTATTGCCGCAGAAAATGAAAAAGCCGCACAAAAAGCAATGCGCTTGATCAAAGTGGAATATGAAGTCTTAGAAGCCGTTCTGGATTTTCATACAGCAAAGGATCATTCCGTTCTCGTTCATCCAGAAACTGACTGGTTTCCGCCCTGTGACGTCGGTGGATCCAATCAGCGAAATCTCGTTGCCAGCGAGCGCGATGAAGATGGTCCCGTGGATGACATTTTCAAAAACTGCGATATCGTAATCGATCATGTGTATCACACCAAAGCCTTCAACCAGGCTATGATGGAACCATTTATTTCCTATTGTGATCTGGATCGCTATGGGCGACTTCATGTTGTCTCCTCTACCCAGATCGTATTCCACACCCGACGCATTCTTTCTCGTGCTCTCGGCATTCCGAAAAGCCAAATCCGCGTAGAAAAACCCCGCATCGGCGGTGGATTCGGTGCCAAACAAACTGCTGTATGCGATGTTTATCCGGCATTTGTAACCTTAAAAACAGGCCGGCCGTCAAAGATTATTTATACACGGAAAGAATCACAGATTGCAGGCTCTCCTCGACACGAAATGGAAATCCGCGTTCGATTAGGCGCAAGTAAAGAAGGAAAAATCCGCGTTCTAGATCTTTATACCCTTTCCAATTCCGGCGCTTATGGAGAACACGGTCCCACTACTGTCGGTTTATCCGGACATAAAGCAATTCCGCTTTATACCGGTTCTTTGGAAGCCTATCGTTTCCACTATGACGTTGTATATACCAATCTTCAGGCAGCAGGTGCTTACCGCGGTTATGGAGCAACGCAGGGAATTTTCGCACTGGAATCGGCAGTTAATGAGCTTGCAGAAAAGCTGGAAATCGATCCTACGGTTCTGCGTGATCGCAATATGGTGCGCGAAGGCATGGTTATGCCGGCTTATTATGGAGAAACGGCCAATGCCTGTGCACTGGATCGTTGTATGGATCACTGCCGCGAGATGTTTCATTGGGAAGAAAAATATCCGGTTCGGGATATGGGAAATGGAAAAGTTCGTACCGCTGGTGTCGCAATGGCAATGCAGGGAAGCTGTATTTCCAATGTCGATGTTGGCTCTGCTACCATCAAGCTCAGCGAAGACGGAACCTATAATCTATTGATCGGTGCTGCGGATATGGGAACGGGCTGTGATACGATCCTGGCGCAGATGGCCGCCGAATGTATGGATTGCGATGTAGAAGATGTCGCTGTCTTTGGCGCTGATACGGATGCTTCCCCCTATGATTCTGGCTCCTACGCTTCTTCTACGACCTATATCACTGGAAAAGCCGTCGAAAAAGCCTGTATCGAACTAAAACAGAGAATTTGTAAGATTGCTGCTGAAATGCTGGAATGTACACCAGAAGAAATGGTATTTGAACGCGGACAGGTTCGCCGTCTTTCAACCGATCAAACCGTTTCACTCGCTGATATTGCCTATAAAACCCAGGTAAATAACACGCTGGCAGCAGAAGCCACTGCTACACATACCTCTCCAGTATCTCCGCCTCCTTATATGGTCGGTATGGTGGAAATTGAACTGGATCGCCTCACGGGCCTTGTTACGATTCTGGATTATATGGCAGTCGTAGACTGCGGTATTCCGATCAATCCTGCTCTGGCACGTATTCAGGCAGAAGGTGGTATCGTGCAAGGAATTGGTCACACCTTAATGGAAAATGTCACCTACAATGCTTCAGGAAGACCTCTCGAATCTTCCTTTATGCAGTATAAAATCCCGACACGACTGGATATGGGAAAACTAAACGTAGAATTTGAACACAGCTACGAGCCGACAGGGCCTTTTGGTGCAAAATCAATCGGAGAAATTGTAATCAATACCCCTGCTCCCGCCATCGCCCATGCGATTTATCGCGCAACCGGTGTATGGCATCGGGAACTGCCGATCACCCCGGAACAGATTGCCATGTCCATATCACAGCCTCAAAAATAAACCTGTCAGCCGTTACAATCTGACCAAAATCCAACAAATAAAAAACTGATACAAAAAACCGCTGAGAACCAGTTTACAGTCCGTTCTCAGCGGTTTTCTATTTCATAAACGTTTAAATTTATAAGTTTATAAGTTTTTTAAGCGGGAGCCAACCCCCTGATCCAAAAAGAAGGTGATCTGCAAACCGAATCCTATGCATTCAGCTTATGCATAATGCATTTATTCGGTTCATCTACACGAATTGGTCTTCCGCTCATGATCAACATCCCTTTTTCGTAATCAATCTTAAAGAAAGTCAGTGTATAAGAAGCATTGTTTACAGAACAGATATGGCGATTATCCGGAAATACACAGATTCCCTTCGGATACTCTCCACTGATCGGAGAAACACAGCGTTTCGTAAGCATACCAGTCTGTGCATCACGATCGAAAATACAAATACTATTGTCGCCTTCATTGCTTACAAATACATGGGCTTCATCGGATGAAAACATAAAGGAGCATGCAGAACTAATCGTTGTATCCTTTTTATCGCAGGTCGGAACTTTCTGTAAATGTGTAAAGACCGGAATCTCATGATCGCCATCATAGCTGTAGACCGAGACAAAATTAAGTCCTTCACTTACCAGATACATAAATCTTCCATCACTGCTGAATGTGATACGCTTCGGACTCGTATTTAATTCGCAGCGCAAAATATCAACCTGCTCCAGACTGCCGGTCTGATCATTAAACTTATAGACTTTGATATGATCCGTTCCGCCGTCTGCTGCCAGAACAAACTTACCATCCGGTGACATTCTGACACAGTTTACACGCGGACGATTCGTCTTTCTCCAGGCTGTACCAAGCCCTTTATGGAAAATACCAGCTGTGATCTCTCCAACGGTACCATCTTCATTCAGCCGCAGTGCAGTCAATTTTCCATCATGACAACCACCTACAAAAATATAACGATCCTGCGGTTCAATCTCAATGAAACAACCCCGCATCCCTTTAATCGTGGCTTTATTCATCTCTCTTAACATACCGTCCGGAAGAATTTCATAGGATACGAGTCCTTCATCAATAATCGAATACAGGTATTTGCCGCTGTGGGAAATCGCCATAAAAGAAGAATTATTGCAGGCAATCTCTCCTTTGCGCGTTAAAGTCCCTGATTCCAGATCAACATCAAAAATCGTAATCCCTTTACTTTTACCAATGTAAGTATAAGAACCTACGTAAGCAACATATTTATCACTCATAGCATCCTCCAAGTTAGTCCGTATTCTGTATGGTTTTTCCGATAAAAGTCCCATACTTTTTTAGAGTATAGCATAAAACCCGTTCTTTGTTAAGTTCCAATCTGTCCAAAAAAATACTGGCTTTCGAAACACTCTTTAGACTTCTCGACCAAAAAACAGCAAAGGGATTTTTATTTTTTGGTGATATATTTTTGTGCAGTCAGAAGCTCTGCGATCAAAACAGCACCACCTGCTGCACCACGCAGCGTATTGTGAGAAAGACCGACAAATTTATAATCAAACAACGTATCTTCTCTTAAACGGCCAATGCATACGCCCATACCATTTTCATACATTCTGTCCAGAGCTGCCTGCGGACGGTTTTCTTCCTCGAAATACTTGATAAACTGAGTCGGTGCACTGGGAAGTTTTAATTCCTGCGGAACTCCTTTAAACTCGTTCCAGCACTGAATCATTTCTTCTTTGGAAGGTTTCTTTTCAAAATTCACAAAAACAGCGGCAGTATGACCATTGCTAACCGGCACACGGATACACTGACACGTGATCAGAGGTGCTTCTGCTTTCACGATCACACCATTTTCTACATGTCCCCAGATTCTTAACGGTTCCTGCTCACTCTTTTCTTCTTCGCCGCCAATATAAGGGATAATGTTGTCAACCATCTCCGGCCATTCTTTAAACGTTTTACCCGCACCGGAAATTGCTTGATACGTAGTTGCAACAACATTTTTAATGCCAAACTGTCTTAACGCATGAAGGGCAGGTGTATAACTCTGGATGGAACAGTTCGGTTTTACTGCAATAAATCCTCTTGTGGTTCCTAAGCGCTTTTTCTGAGAAGCAATGACTTCCAAATGCTCCGGGTTTAATTCCGGTACAACCATAGGAACATCCGGTGTCCATCTATGTGCACTATTGTTGGATACTACCGGTGTTTCTGCCTTTGCATACGCTTCTTCCACTGCACGAATCTGCTCTTTGGACATATCAACAGCACTGAATACAAAATCAACATGAGCAGAAACGGCTTCTACGTCGCTTACATCTTTGACGATCATCTTTTTCACTGCTTCCGGCATCGGCGTATCCAGTTTCCAGCGTCCATTTACTGCTTCTTCATATGTTTTTCCTGCGGAACGGGGGCTTGCTGCCAATTCCGTAATCTCAAACCAAGGGTGATTCTCCATCAGACTGATAAAACGCTGGCCTACCATACCAGTTGCACCAAGAATACCTACTTTTAATTTTTCGTTCATTTCCAAACTCCCCACTTTCTTCTTTTCGCTCATTTCATGCAATCAGCAGCGCAATTCATGCGCGCTTTGCGTACATATGTCTGTTTGCAGCGGACATTCATGAGTGTCTTCCATATAATAGTATATTTTTCGCAAAAAAGCAACCATTTCCCACAAAAAAATCTTACAGCATCTATTATCGTCAGATTTTTCATTAAAATCCTCACACAAAATCCATCGAACCAATTTTCTTCCTCCCGAATCTGGAAATTCTGTGTATTTTCTGTAAAGAAATAGTTGCCACACCCGAAAAATAATATTATAATGATTAGGACTTTCCTATTAATATCTTTTTCTTATTTTTTTCTATTAAAATGGTATTATAAGCACCTCAATAATGTGATAAACAGATTGCGATGTGCTCCCTACACTCACAATCAGATTACAATCTGATTTCATAAGATACGAAGCGCTGCATTTTAAAAGGTGCATTTCAAATAGGAAATATCTCATAAGAGAACGATGATTTTATAACGATTCCCTTTTATGGAATTGTGATTTATTTTTTTACATGCGAGGTATTATTTTATGCGAGTTATAGCCGGTAGTGCAAGAAGTATTCCCCTGAAAACCTTGGAAGGGCTGGATACACGACCTACACAGGATCGAATCAAAGAAACGCTGTTCAATATCCTGCAAAGCGATATCCCAGGCTGTCGTTTTCTGGATTTATTTGCCGGCAGCGGCGCGATCGGAATCGAGGCGGCCAGCCGCGGTGCTGGAAACGTCGTATTCATGGAACAAAATCTAAAAGCAGCAGACATCATTCGCCAGAATCTGCGCAGTACCCGTCTGGAAGATCAGGCAGCACTGTACACGGGTGACCTGTTTGTCCTTCTGCCGGGACTTGCTTCTAAAGAAGATGTCTTCGATATCATTTTTATGGATCCACCCTACGAGCATGAATACGAAAAACAGGTGCTTACGTTATTAAAAGACAGCCCACTGGCAGATGAATATACATTGATCATTGTAGAAGCATCTCTCCGCACGCAGATGGATTACTTATCAGAATTGGGTTACGAACTGCTGCGTGTTAAAAAATACAAGACAAATCAGCACTTTTTTATTCGAAAACAGGCAAAGGAATCTTAATACTATGAAAAAAGCAATCTATTCGGGCAGTTTTGACCCGATTACCTATGGTCACCTGGAGTTAATTGAACGTGCTTCCCGCATTTTTGACCACTTGATCGTGACAATTCTTCATAATCCCAGAAAAAATCCTTTATTTTCGCTGGAAGAACGAATCGCTATGATCGAACAGGCTGTCAGCCATCTGGACAATGTGGAAGTCAAATCCTATTCAGGGCTTTTGGTGGATTTTGCCCGAGAACAGGACTGCCATATCATCGTACGCGGTCTGCGGGCAGTTACCGACTTTGAATATGAAATTCAGATGTCCCAAACCAACCGTCTTTTAGCACCAGAATTGGATACGGTTTTTGTTACCACCGATATGAAATACGGATATCTCAGCTCCAGTACCGTACGCGAAGTTGCTGCCTTTCATGGGGATCTGAGTTCTTTTGTACCGCCCTTTATTGCAGAAAAACTAAATGAGAAATTTTCTTCGGTATAAAAGTTATCCGTTTATATTCTATTTGCGGGAATTTTTCTGCTTTTTGCGAATAACTGATCCGACGGAGGACTCTTTTCCGTCACGGATCTTAGCTTATCACTCACCACTTATAGCGATGCGAGTCCTCTCCATCTGCTATAGAAAACACAGGAGGAATCCATATGAACCGAATTGACCAGATCATCAGCGAGATGGAACAATATTTTGAAAATTGTAAAACACGCGGCTTTTTCGGAAATGAACAGATTATCGTAGAACGTGGTGTTATTCATGATTTTCTGGCGGAGCTGCATATGTCCGTACCGAAGGCAATCGACCGCAGCGAGAAGATTTTAGATAACAAAGAAGCCATCATCAACGATGCCAAAGCACAGGCTGACAAGCTTCTGGATGACGCGAAAGTCAAAACAGATGAATTAGTCGATGAACACGAAATCGTGCAGCAGGCGATCGAACGCGGCAATGAGATTATTTTTCAAGCACAGCAGGAGGCACAGGAAATTTTAAATCAATCCATCCGCGAGTCCAATCAGCTTAAGGGCTCAGCTGTAGAATATACCTGCGAAGCAATGGGTAATCTGCGCAGCCTCTATAAAGAAAATATCACCGCTGCCAGCGATTTATTTGAACAGTATTTAGCTGCAATGCAGGATCGTTATCAAACGATTGCAAGAAATCATGATGCGTTTTTAAATTCGCTCAATCAAACGAATGTTCCTGAAAAAAATTTCAATCCGATGCCGGAAGAAGCATTTAACGAAACTCCCGAAGAATTAGAAGAAGACGATTCGGAAGAATAGTCACCTAAAAAAGCAGCCAGCAATTTGCTGGCTGCTATATTTGATTTCTTCCCAAAATACTTCTCTTATCAAAGTCCGAAATCCTTCTGAAGATGATAACCATACAAACATCTGCAATTACTTCAGGACATGTTCCTCAAAAGTCGGCAAATGTTTCTTCATAAACTCAATAATCTTCTCATAATTTTCCGGTCTGTGCGGAAAATCACAATTCGTACAGCACTTGATGATCCTTCCGTCCTTTGTCCGCATAAATTCTGGATTTCCCAGACATTTTTCTGTGTAATTCATAGGACAATAGCAAAACAGACAGCTAAAATCTTCTAATCCCGGATGACAGGGATAGTACTGACAAGCCTTATTGGCAAAAAAACTAGAGCTATTTTCCATTTTCGTTCCCCTCCTTCCAACATTTCTTTTTATTTTGTTCGCCATACTCTGGCAAAAAAATCATATCGACTTCTTATAAAAATACATCCTCTGCTGCGATCCGCTCTTGATAAAGCTGGAGCAAGCTGTGAAGCTGTTCATTTTCTGCCGGTGTCAGTTCTTCCGGCCGTTCATAAACGGCATCTGCAGCTTCCCGCGCCTGTTTCAT
Organism: uncultured Lachnospiraceae bacterium; assembly: GCA_964613155.1. Classification (GTDB taxonomy): domain Bacteria; phylum Bacillota; class Clostridia; order Lachnospirales; family Lachnospiraceae; genus TWA4. The sequence continues at coordinate 13,154 of CAZTHP010000033.1, forward strand.
AATGGCTGCATCCGCATAAATATCGGCCAGCGCAAATTGCAGCTGTCCATTTTGACGCACCCCATAAAAATCTCCCGGTCCGCGCAGCTTCAGATCCTCAGCAGCAATGAAAAATCCATCATTTGATTTCTCCAAAACTTCCAAACGTCTGCTTTTTTCCGAACGACCAGAGCGATCCATAAAAATACAATACGACTGGTGAGAACCGCGCCCTACGCGCCCACGCAGCTGATGAAGCTGCGATAAGCCAAAGCGCTCGGCATTTTCAATCATCATGACAGTTGCATTGGGAACATTTACTCCAACTTCTACAACTGTAGTAGATACAAGAAGATCAATCTCATGATCCGCAAATGCCTGCATCATCGCATTTTTCTCTTTCGCTTTCATTTTACCATGTAAACAGCCGATTCGAATATCCTGCGGCAGGATTTTTTGCAGTTTCTGCGTATAATCGGTTACATTTTCTGCTTCGATCTGCTCACTTTCCTCCACCATCGGACAGATCACATACGCTTGCCGCCCCTTGTGAATTTCCTGCTGCAAAAAAGCATAGGCTTTTGGTAAATAATGCGTATTGACCACACAATTTTTAATCGGAATTCGATTTGCCGGCAGTTCATCAATAACCGAAATATCCAAATCACCATATAAAATCAATGCTAATGTCCGGGGAATCGGCGTAGCACTCATAACCAGTACATGTGGCTTGCTTTCCGTTCCTGCTTTTTCGGCAAAAACAGCTCGCTGCCGTACCCCAAATCGATGCTGCTCATCGGTAATGACAAGTGCCAGCTGATCGTACACGACCTTTTCCTGGATCAAAGCATGGGTTCCAATGATCATATCGGTTTCATGTGAAACAATTTTTTCACAGGCCAGACGTTTCTGCTTCGCTGTCATACTTCCCGTCAGCAAGGTTACGCGAATATCCAGACCACACGCCGCAAAAAGAGCACAGAAAGATTCATAGTGCTGCACCGCCAAAACCTCTGTAGGTGCCATTAAAGCGCTCTGAAAGCCATTCTCCGCCGCACGGAGCATCGCCAACAAAGCAACTGCGGTTTTCCCGGAGCCAACATCCCCTTGCACCAGCCGATTCATGAGATACGGAGATTCCATATCCGCATAAATTTCATGCAAAGTACGCTGTTGGGCATGCGTCAGTTCATAAGGAAGGCTTTTTAAGAAAATTTCTTCTGCCTCTTTCTTTTTGAGAGAAAACGGATTGCTGTTTTTTTGCTTCTGTTCTTTTAACTCCCGTACAGACAGCATGAAAAAGAAAAATTCGTCAAATACAAGCCGCTTTCGTGCTAAAAGCTGATCATGCTTACTTTCGGGAAAATGAATATTCCGGATCGCATAATTTGCTTCTGCCAGCTGATATTGCCGCCGAAATAGCGATGGCAGATATTCTTGTGTCAATTCAGCCTTTTCCAGACACTGCTGGATCAAAGAACGCATCTGTTTATTCGTCAGACCGGTTTTCAAAGGATAAATCGGCAACATTCGATTCAAAAGATCTTCGTATTCCTGCTCTTTTAAGACAGAGGGCTGATAAAGAACCCAGCTTCTCCCCTTTTTCATCACCTTCCCCCGTAAATAAAACCATCCGGCAGGAAGTGTAGAAGCAAGATAGGGCATATGGTACCAATTCACCGTAATACTTCCTGTTTCATCTGCAAATGTTCCGGTTGTGATTGGATTGCCGCGAAACCGCCCTGCAACTGGTCGTTTTAAAAACCGACCATGAACAGTTACAATTTTTTCCTCCTGCAAAGAATCCAAAGGAACCGCTGGTTCATACGTCGTATAATCCCGTGGAAACCATAAAATCAAATCTTTCACCGTTTCGATTCCTGCATTTTGCAGCTTTTTCAAGGTTTGTACGCCAACACCTTTTAAATCCTTCAGTTCCAGTACCGTCTTTTCCAATGCAAGCCCCCATTCCTTTTATGAGCACGCTTTTTATAACCATGCCATCCTTGTTCCCTTCGAAGCATCCTTATTTGATCATCCTTCACAGTATTAGATAATCTTACACAGTGTAAAATCGTCTTCACAGTGCTAGATTGTCTTCCACAATGTTAGATCGTCTTCACAGTATTAGATGATCTTACATAGCGTGAAATCGTCTTCACAGTGCTAAATCGTCTTCCGCAGTGTAAAAAAAGCTGCCCTTACAGACAGCTTTTTATCCAGCCATACAAAAATGCGCTTCCTGGTATGAAAATCACCTATGCAGTTTCAGCCTTGCGATGTCCTTCTTAGAAACAACGTATTCTTTTCGAAAAATCCTGCGCGCAAAACTTCTTCACACCCATTGCACAATGGATTACTCAACGGACAGCAAATAATAGTAAACCGGCTGATCGCCGCTGTAGAGCTCGATATCGCAGTCTTCATACTTTTCACTAATGAGTTCTTCCAGCTTTTGCGCATCTTCTTCGACAACGCCTTCTCCATAGTAAATGCTGATCAATTCAGAATCTTCCTCTACCATGCTTTCCAGCAATTCCAGCACAGTCTGTGTCAGTTCTGTTCCAACTGCCGCGATTCCTTCATCATTAATTCCCATAAAATCGCCTTCATGAATGGTTTTTCCATCAATCGACGTATTTCGAACGGCATACGTTACCTGACCCGTCTTTACATTGCTCATCGCTTCTGCCATGGCTTCCTGGTTGTCTTCCAGACTTCCTTCCGGCATAAAGCTGATCAACGCTGCAATTCCCTGCGGAATCGTCTTAGAAGGGATTACCGCGATCTGTTTATCGGCAGTTAATTTTGCTGCCTGCTCTGCTGCTAAAATAATATTTTTATTATTCGGTAAAATAAAGATCTTATCTGCATTCACTTTGTCAATTGCTTCTAACATATCTTCTGTACTGGGGTTCATCGTCTGTCCGCCAGAAATCAGCTGATCCACATGAAGTCCTTCGAAGATCTCATCCATTCCGGCTCCGATGGAAACGGAAATAAAGCCATATTCTTTACGAGGTTCTTCTTCTTTCACCTGGACGGGTTCTTCCGGTTTTGCGGAAATCTTTGCCGCATCCTTGATCAGCTTTTCTTCATGCTCAATACGCATGTTATCAATCTTCAAACGTGTCAGTGCACCATAGCTCAGGCCCTTCTGAATTGCAATACCCGGATCATTGGTATGTACATGAACCTTTACCATCTCTTCATCGGATACAACAACCAAAGAATCCCCGATCGACATCAGGAAGGATTTTAATTCCTGCTCATCAGATTCGGTAAACTCTTTGCCAGTCTCCGGATCCAGCAGGATCATAAATTCTGTACAATAACCAAATTTGATATCAGCTGTTGAAATCTCTGCTTCCGGTACTTTCGTCTTTTCAGAAGCACTTGCTGCCGGTGTTTCAACATTTAAGGAAATCGGATTTCCAGAAAATGCTTCATAAGCACCCTGCAGAACGACCATCAGTCCCTGTCCGCCGGAATCGACAACACCTGCTTCTTTTAAAACGGGAAGCATCTCCGGTGTCTGATTCAGTACTTCGTTTCCATATTCAATAACTGCTTTCAAAAATTCATCCAGATCAGCTGCGGGTCCTTCTTCTGCCAGCTCTGCTGCTTTTTCGGCCATTCCTCTGGCAACCGTAAGGATCGTACCTTCCTTCGGCTTCATAACGGCCTTATACGCCGTTTCCTTTGCACGAACAAATGCATTCGCCAATACATCGATGGTAATCTCCTGGCTTGCAGAAATCTCTTTACAGAAGCCACGCAGCAACTGGGATAAAATAACACCCGAATTTCCTCGTGCACCTCTTAAAGAACCGGAAGACATTGCCTTTGCCAGCTTCTCCATCGTCACATCTTCTAATGCACAAACTTCTTTTGCCGCAGACATGATCGTCAGCGTCATATTAGTACCAGTATCTCCATCCGGAACCGGGAATACATTTAATTCATTGATCCAGTCTTTCTTTTTTTCAAGATTACCAGCACCGGATAAAAACATCTTTTTTAATAAGTCAGCATTCATCACAACTGTATCCACAGTAGTTTCCTCCTTCAATCCAAACACTATCTTCTCTCTAATCAATCACACGTACACCCTGCACGTAAATATTGATCTTCGAAACTTCTGCACCTGTGAACTTCTCAACCTGATATTTGACATTCTCGATCAAATTATCCGTTACTGCAGAAATATTGACGCCATATACTACAATTACATGAAAATCCAGCTGAATCTTATTATCTTCAATTGTAACATTAATACCATGTGTCACACTATCTTTTTTCAATAAACGAACCAGTCCATCTTTCATACTGATTCCCGCCATACCAACAATACCAAAAGATTCCACTACGATCGAACCTGCATAACGGGCGATGACATCTGTATCAATCAGCACTTCGCCATATTTATTATTAACGTGGCATTTCATATGTTTAACCCTCCATTGCGTTCATTTCCTTCATCTGTTACGAAGGTCTGTCTACCGTCTGACCTTCCGAAAGCATCTTTAAAACATCTTTTTCGAAGTGAATCAGCGGATTCGTTGCTATTATACCCTTTTTTCTGGAAAAAGAAAAGACATGTTCTTAATTTTATTCGAATTCTAGCTGTTTTGCCCTAAATTACAGGGTTAAACCCTCTTTTTACAGGAGAGAAAGTGCGAATCGCACAATAGAAATTTATATTTTATTTCATTTTCTTGTAAAATAACACTTGCAAAATACTCCATTATCTGATATTATACTCTTGTTGCGGACTTTTCGTCCAAATAGTTAAAGGAGGTGCACTAGACATGGCTAAATGTGTAATTTGTCAGAGAGGCGCTCATTTTGGTAACAATGTAAGCCACTCCCACAGAAGAAGCAACAAGATGTGGAGCAATAACGTGAAATCTGTAAGAGTTAGCGTGAATGGCCAGGCTAAGAAGATGTACGTATGCACTTCTTGTCTTAAATCCGGCTTAGTAGAAAGAGCATAATCTGCACTTTTATAAGTACAAACGGTTCAGACAAGGCATGCCAAGATTGAAATGAACGTTATATATGAACATTTCTGTCATTTGATCGGTATCCGATCGCTGACAATAAAAAAAGTCCTGAAATCGCGACAGGGCTTTTTTTATTGTCTTTTTTGTTTTATTTTTTAAGAAAGAACCCGTTCTTCCTTGCCTTTCGATTCTTTCAATATAGCATTTCCAATCTGTTCCATATATATTTGGAATCCATTTCATGCTAATGACAAAATAGATTAAATCCTACAATCAACAGCAGACTGATCACCAGAATAATCCAGAAATTAACCGGAATAAAGATCATGACGGCCATTCCGCAGCCAAATACAAACAGTGCTAAACCTCCGAGCTGTTTCAGTGTTACCGACTCCTTTACTGCTCCAGCAATCTACTCTCCTGCAGATTCCCAACGCTTTACTCTTATTATATGCACAAAGGATTCCATTTCAACACCCTTGATTTCTAGCTTTTCTGCGTTTTATTTCCTTCTCTCATAATCCGGATCCGGTTATTCCTCTTATTCCTCTTCCAGAGCCTCTTTTACTTCCTCATCGGAAACGGTTACTTTCTTTTCTTTTCCAGTTGTCAATTTATTCACCAACTCCGGCAGCAGATCGATCAAACGGGAGACATTATCCGTTGATTTGATATTTACAAGCCGAGTTGTTCCATTTTGAATCACCAAAACCGCACTCGGTGTCATTTTCCCGTTCATACCACCGGCATTTCCGCTTTTTTGATTCTTACCGCCGGCAGCTGCACCTGAAGCACATCCAAAAGAAATATCGACCAATGGCAGAATAATCGCATCACCCAACTGAATTGGCTCTCCTACAACTGTTTTACTGGAAAGAAAGCTTTCCATTCCCTTTATCAGCGATTCCATCGATGCTGAATTCTGATCATTCTTCTCATTCATATCTCATTCCTCCTGATTTTTTCATTTCTATGCAGACGGCTCATTTTGCCGTAGTTTCTTCCAAAGAGCACGACATTCCTGATTGCGGAAGATACGCAGTCCAATTGTTAAAACAGTCAACAACACATATCCCGGAACCACTCTCCCTTTTACCTGAAAGTCGATTTCCAAAACTTCTTCTTCAAAATCCGCAGTCAGCGCAATCGTTTCTCCATAAAAAGCATACAAAACGGTGGCTGCTTCCATTAGTTTCCCAGTCAATGCAGGATCATCAGTTCCAATCCTCCCTTGTAAGAGAACTTGCAAAGGACACAGATGTTTTCCGAACTTACCAAGTCGTTTCCAGCATTTTCTCAGTAATTTCCGAACAGATTCTTGATTCAGAAAATCGAAAATCTGATGCAATTTCGTCCAAAGAGAAGGCTCACTTTCCAGCTCTTCTGTTTGTGCAGCAGACTCTGAACGAATTTCATCTATCCCCCGCTGAGATTCAATCGATTCGCTTTCCTGACTTATATGAATTGGCTTATCTCTTTCCGATGCATGCTCAATACTGGAAGCGGACTCACCAGATTCCCTTTGAAACGGTACTTCCGATGTTACAAGCGAACCAGCCGAATGTACTTTTGATTCTGCTGCTTCTGTTTTTTGAAACGGTTCCGATTCTACGAGCTCGCTTTCAGGGCTCGTCTGCGATTCCTGCGCTATTGTCGATATCGTTTGTTTGATTGGCTTTGCTGTGTTCGAATAGGGGGAAGACGGAGAAACCTGAGATGTTTTTGATACTTTTTGTGTTTTAGGTGTCTTTGATGCTTTTGGCTCTTTTGCTGCCTTTGATCTCTTTGAAGCAGACGAAGAAGCAGAATCAGGAACAGATGCTGTATGTTTTCCGAGAACACGTCCAAATAAAGAAATCCGCATATGAGGACTTCCATCCCGCCATTCCCAAGAAATGCCTAAGATCCGATACAGCCAATGGACATTCCCCTGAATCAACAGCTTGTGCTTCCAGCTTCCCGTAACCTGATAGCGAATGGGGGCTGCCAAGATGAAAATCAACAGCACCAAAAGCAAAGCAAGCAAGGCCAATCCTGTAAAAAGAATAATTTTCAATATGGTTAAAATCATAGGAAGCATAAATTTCTCATTTCTTAATTGATTTTCATTTCTCGATTGATTCTGATTTTCGATTGATTCTCATTCTCAATTACAATTTTTATACTTACAGCAATTACCCTTGTGATAACATCCTGTTCGTAACTGCCATTCCTCACATATCTGAAAGCAAATGAGCAGAATCGAACCATGTTCGAAAAAACAGGACAGGAGAACGTTCACTAGGATTCTTGAAAAAACGGAGTATAATATTCTCGAAGCTGCACACTCCCCGTTTCCTGATACAGCGTATCCACAATCGTTTCCACCAGTTCCAGAGCTTCCTGCTTCCCTAGTGCAATTCCCAAAATACACCACTCCTCCGCTGAGGAAATTCCGTGATACAAAAAGTTCAACGGAAGGACATCCAATAATTCAGAGGGATTTGCAGCCAACGTGATCACCCAGACATTGGGAAACCGCTTTTTCTGTTTCATAGCAGAAAGAATTTTCCATTTCTTTTTGGCAGCCCGGGGGCCAACCCATAATGCTGGATACCATTTCATAAAGAGTGTCCCCCTTTTTCTGCCAATTCATTCTTTTGATCCAGATCCATTGCTTAAAGAAGTGCAAATGGACTGGAACTGAGTAATCGTCTCGTTTTCGCTAATAAAGCAAAATCCGCAGTCAGGTTTTGTTTTGCAATTGCTTCTGCAAATCCTTCCTGAATATCCGGAAATGCCAGCTGATAGCGATATAAGGGCTGATAATAACGCTCCTGAAGTCCTTCCATGGGAATTAGAAACTCCATCGCCATTTCTTCCAGATTCAGCATTGGTTCAGTGGTCATCCCCTTTGCAGTAAGCGCCAGCAGCTTTTTGCAGGGATACAGCATGATTTCTTCTTCTCCTGCCTGTTTGCGAACCAAAAAGGAAGCATACAATGGATTCAAAACTTCCAAAAGAGACGCATATTCTTCCAACTGTTCTGCATCCTGTTGATAGGTCTCGGCTTCCTGAAGGATCTCGCTGCGCATCGCTTCCAAACGCACACTAAGCTGCTCCCATTCCGCTGCAGTCTCGCACTCAGTTTTCTCAAATGCCTCTGCTTCCGGTTTTCTGTTTGCCGCTTTTTCCTTTCGGCTTGATCTGCCCTTCTCTTGCAGGGCAGCATCTTTTTGCAGCAACAAGGCAGCAGGTTCTATCAGCTCGCAGCAGATGGCTTTAAAATAGCGGCTGATTGCTTCTGGTACAGGACATTCTTCATCATAAATCCGATCATACATCCCGTAGGCATTCATCGAAGCCAATACGATTCCCGCATGATACGTTAATGCTGCCATATCTGCTGTATAATTCTTCAAGGATGCTGCTACACACTTTTTCTGTTCCAGATTGCGAATCGCTTCGATTTTCAATTTCATGAAAAAATGCTCCTTTGCCCTGTCTACTGTTTTAATACATCTTTATTCTTGATCAGATAATCCAATAAAGAAACGATTGTTAAAATCAGTGCCACATAAATGAAAATCTGCTCCAGAATATCAAAAAAGCTGCCGGGAATCTGCGCGATCAAAAGTACGATCATAATCATCTGAGAAGTTGTTTTAAATTTTCCCCAATAACTTGCAGCAATCACTACACCATTGTCGGAAGCCACCAAACGGAAGCCACTGATAATAAATTCACGGCTGATGATAATCAGTACGATCCACGCAGGCAAAAGCTGCATTTCTACAAAGCAGATCAGTGCAGAACAAACTAACAGCTTATCCGCTAAAGGATCCATAAATTTACCAAAATTTGTGACCAGATTGTATTTTCTTGCGATCTTACCATCTGCCAGGTCTGTCAGGCTCGCAATGATAAAGATTACCAGCGCAATATACTTTGAAGCAGCTCCTGCTACCGGTACTAACAGAAAAAATACAAAAAAAGGAATTAATAACACTCTTAAAATCGTTAATTTATTCGGAAGATTCATTTTCATATCAATTCTCCAATCAAATCGTATTCCAGTGCTCCTGTTACCCGTACCCGAGCAAAATCACCGCTCATCAGAACCTCAGGAGTCTGTATAAATAAGTAACCATCCACACCCGGTGCATCCATATAAGTTCTGGATACATAAGCATGTTCATCTGCAACTTTTCCTTCTACCATAACTAACAGTTCCCGGCCTACCATCGCTTCTGAGCGTTCAAAAGCAATCTCCTGCTGCAATTCCATCAGCTCATCTCTGCGTTCCTCTTTTACCGCATCTTCAATCTGATCCGGCATAGCCGCTGCCGGTGTATTTTCTTCCTGTGAATACGTAAATACACCTAAGCGATCAAATTCCATCTCGTCGATAAAACGCATATTTTCCTCATGATCCTCCTGGGTTTCTCCCGGAAATCCCGTGATCAGGGTTGTACGCAGTGCGCAATCCGGCATTGCTTTACGAATGGCAGCAATTATCGCTTTTAAGGAAGCCTGATCTGTCCGTCTTCCCATCTTTTTCAGAACAGCATCACTGCCGTGCTGAATGGGAATATCCAGGTAATGGCAGATCTTCGGTTCTGCTGCCATCACTTCCAGCAATTCTTCGGTAATTTCTTCCGGATAGCAGTACAGCAGACGAATCCAACGAATACCTTCGATTTTTGCCAGCTGACGAAGCAGTTCGGGCAAACGTTTCGCTCCGTAAAGATCAACGCCATAAAGCGTAGTCTCCTGCGCGACCAGAATCAGTTCCTTTACCCCCTGCGATGCTAAAGTTTCTGCCTGGCGAACTAATTCCTCCATTGGAATACTGCGATAACGTCCTCTGACAGAGGGGATCACGCAATATGTGCAGTGCTTATCACAGCCTTCTGCAATCTTTAAATAGGCATAATGACCACCTGTCGTCAAAATCCGGTCGGTACAATGCACGGGACGATCCTCTTTTGAAATCATCTTCTGATGCACAGAACCTTCTAACAAAGAGTTGACCAGCTCCACTGCCCGATCACAGTCATTGATGCCAATAATCCCATCTAATTCTGGAATCAACTCCATGATCTCATCCTGATAACGCTGTGCCAAACAGCCGGAAGCGGCCAAAACCTTGCACTTTCCTTCTTTTTTGCACAAAGCCATATCCAGAATCGTCTGAATGCTTTCTTCCTTTGCATCATTAATAAAACAGCAGGTATTTACAAAAATAACATCTGCTTCTCGTTCATCTTCGGTATACGTAAAACCGGCCTTCAGAAATGAACCCAGCATGCCTTCCGCATCCACAAGATTCTTATCACATCCAAGCGATGCAAAAAATATCTTCATAGAAATCTGCTCCTTAAACATCCTTGATTTCTTCTTCTGCAATATCTTCTTCACCGATGATATGAACTTTGCCTTCAAACAATTCTTCTACAGAAGTTGATAAAGGTTTATTAATTCCATGATCTTTGATCAGTGCTTCATCGCCTGCGATCAGCTGACGCGCACGCTTTGCTGCTGCAATTACGATAGAATAACGACTGTTTACGATCGGTTCTTCACCTGCTTCTACAGAATCATTTACTTTTTCAATCAATTCATTGTATGAGGGATGTAACATTTTTTCTCTCCTTTTAAACCTATTGTTTTGTCATTTCTTTCCTGTTGCTGCGAAACGATTTCGATCAAACAAAATCATTTCACTCTTTTTATATAGACAATCTGGTCTTAAGATCAGACTGAATATTTTGAATAATCTTATAGTCTTCTTTTGTCGGTAAAAATCCAGATTCCGACTGGATCACTTCGTGAAGATGTGCGATCGAATCTTCCAATACTCCGTTGATTACAATATAATCATAATGTTCGATACCATTGGCTTCTTCTACTGCACGGGAAAGACGCTTACGAATCACATCTTCTGTTTCCGTTCCGCGTCCCACCAAACGATCTACTAAGGTAGAAGCATCCTTTGCTGTAATAAAAACAAGTCGTGCTTCTGGATATTTCTCTCGAATGATCAAAGCACCCTGCAGCTCGATTTCTAAGATCACATTCTTTCCTGCCGCCAGATTTTCCTCTACAAAAGGTCTGGGCGTTCCATACGAATTATCCGTATAACGCGCATATTCAATAAAATAATCTTCTGCGATCAAACGGTCAAATTCTTCCTGCGTTTTAAAATGATAACTGATTCCTTCGATTTCTCCTGCACGGGGAGCACGCGTTGTCACCGATACCGATAAGGCATACTGACCCGGATACGTATCCAGAAGCCCTTTCATCAAGGTTCCTTTGCCTACACCAGAAAAACCGGATACCACGATCAATTTGCCGCGTTTTTCCCTTTTTTGTAATACATTTTCACTGCTCATCGGTCTTTTCCACCTCCGCTTCATTAAATCGTCCAGCCAGTGTCTCAGGAAGCAGAGCTGAAAGCACAATGAAACCATTTTCCATGATCAAAACCCCCTGCGTCTTACGTCCCTGCGTTGCATCAATTACCAGACCTTCTTCCTTGGCATTCTGGATCATACGCCGTATGGGCGAAGAATCCGCATTGATAACGGAAATCAGTTTGGACGTATTCACCATATTGCCATACCCTACATTGATCAGCCTGTTCACCTGTTAACCTGCCTTTCCACTTTCTTTATGCTTATTCGATATTCTGAATCTGTTCCCTTACTTTCTCGATCTCGGTCTTTAATTCGATCGCAATGCCAGAAGTTTCCAGGTCATTGCACTTCGAGAGTGTCGTATTGGCTTCTCGATTCATCTCCTGCGCTACAAAATCCAGCTTTCGTCCCACAGCACCGCCTTTTAATAATAATTCTTTCATATTGCGGATATGAGCTGCCAAACGAACGGTTTCTTCATCGACACAGATCTTATCCGAAAAAATCGTCACTTCTGTTAAAATCCGGCTTTCCTCGATCGAGCGATCTGCCAAAAGCTCTTTGACTTTATCCGTCAGCTTCTGCCGATACTCCTGTACCACTTTCGGAGAACGTTCCACTACTTCCTGCACTAACAAAAGCATATGATCCAGTTTGCTGCACAGGTCTGCTTTCAGCTGCTCTCCTTCTTTTTCGCGAGCTGCTACAAAGCTTTCACACGCAGCGCGAAGTGCAGTGATCAACAAGCCTTCCATATGCTCATCATCTTCTGTCACCTGCTCCATCGTAATCACCTCCGGCAGTCTCGCCAGCATAGAAACACTGGTATCCGGAATCAGATCAAATTCTTCCTGCATCTGCCGGCAGATTGCCATATATTCCTGTGCCAGTGCCTGATTATACTTCAAACGAACACTGCTGCCCGCAAATTCTTCATATGTGATAAAAATATCGACTTTTCCGCGCTGTATATATTCTTTCAGGATATTCCGTACCACTGCTTCGTAAACATTTAACTTTTTCGGCATCTTAATTCCAAGATCCAGATAACGGTGGTTGACTGATTTCATCTCCACCATAATTTTCATCTTATCATCTGCCGCCTCGCCACGGCCAAATCCTGTCATACTTTTTAACATGATCACAGCTCCCATTCATGTACACTTTCTGCTCTCAAATTCCAAACGGAAAATGGTTTCTGCAAAAAGCGTATAATACCACACCACTTGTATTTGAGACATCATAATATTATAAGATATTTCATACAGCAAGTCAAACCATTTTTATCATTTCCACCCGTCATCTGCCCATCAGATCTCCAGATTTCTTTACATTCTT
>CAZTHP010000034.1:0-18361 GCA_964613155.1 uncultured Lachnospiraceae bacterium
ACCACATGCTACAGTCTGATCATCAACGGGTTCAAATGCGTTAACGAAAGCTTTAACACGTTTCATGGTGTATTCCCACATACCATCCCAATCACCGGGCTGAATAGCACCGAAGATCAGAGCTGCTCTTAAAGCTACGGAAACTACGTGGATTACACTTGACAGATCGTAACCGCAAGGGATGATACGAATCTTGAAATTCATTTCTACGTTCTGTTCTTTACACTGATCAATGATATCGCCTACCATGAATACCATGATACCTTTTGCCTGATAGCCTTTAACCAGAGTTTTTGCTTCTTCTGCTGAAGGAGCAGCACCAATGATAACAGCTACACCAGGGATATCATCTACTACCAGAGGAAGACCGATTTCACGAATCTCAGCATCGGTCAGATGGCCGATAACGGGAGCTTCGTAAGGGTTTCCATCGATATATTTGCAAACTTCGATTAATTCACAGCAAAGTGCAGAACCAACGCCTGATGTAAATACATCTTTTACACGAAGGTTTCTGGTCATCAGATCTTTGATCTTACCTTCCAGAATTGCTTTTGCTTCGCCTAATGTTGTAACTTTATCACCTAACATTGCATAGATGCAAGGAAGGCTGTAAGCGGTATTTCCAAAATCTACTGCTTGGTCTTCGCCATATTTAGCGATAGCGTTATTAACTGCTTCTGTTGCCTGATCATACCACTGATCAGCACCGCTGAATACTCTAGAAATTAATGTCACGATATTACCTCCAATATTGAATGTTGGTTACTTTTCTAAACGTTCTTTGATTGCACGAACTTCCTGAATCGCAGTTTCACTGAAATCGTACGGGGATTTTCCTTTTCTGTCCGCATCGATCACGTCAGGATTGTAATGGATGAATCCAAGCAGGTCTTCTTCCGGAATCCGCTCGCGGATGAACTGTTCATCCTCTTCGCTTCTTACCTTATTCGCTACTACGCGAACCTGTCTGATTCCCAGCTGTGATGCCAGTCTCTTAACATTCTTATATGTCTGGATACTGCGTGCACCAGGTTCAATGACTACTACGAACTGCTCCATATTCTCAGCAGTACCTCTGCCAAGATGTTCCAGACCCGCTTCCATGTCCATGATTACTACATCGTCACTTTTCAGCATCAGATGAGAAATCAGTCTTTTCAGAATAACATGTTCCGGGCAAACGCAGCCGCCGCCAGCCACATCAACTGTACCCATTACGAGAAGTTTTACTCCATTTCGTGTTCTGGCAAATGTTTCCGGAATATCATCCACTTTGGGATTTAATTTCATGAATTTACCAGCACCGGATGCGCCAGTTCTTTCTTTTGCCAGATCCGCCATCTTAGAAATTGGGGTAATCGCATCCAGTTCTTCTTCCGAAAAACCGAGTGCCAGACCCAGATTCGCATCCGGATCCACATCTGCTGCCAGGACGCTCTTGCCTTCCTCGGCGTATAATCTGGCTAAAATTGAGGAAAATGTTGTCTTGCCGACACCGCCTTTTCCTGTAACTGCAACTTTCATAATTCAGGACCTCTTTGTTTCAAAATTATAGTATAAATCAGATATTAGATACCTAATGCAAGTCTCTTTTCTTCGATTCTTTCGATCATCAGATCGCCAAGTTTCTCGATATCTGTTTCGAATGTATATGCAGCACCAACCCAGTCTTTGATTCCGTTAGTCAGTAAGTCAACAACCTGATCAGAACCGTTAACGTAAGGTACTACACCTAAGAATGTATCAATACCGGTAGATACTACGTAGTTACCGATGGATACAGCTTTTTCAGACATCCATTCAGGAGCACAACCAACTACAGGCAGCTGAGGTGTATCAATACCCCACTGAGCAGCCAGGTCACATACCAGGTTCATCATACGAGAGATATCTACACAAGAACCCATATGCAGTACGGGAGGAATATCAGCCAGAGTACAAACTCGTTTCAGACCATCGCCACAGATATCTTTTGCGTTTTTGCTCATCAGACCGTATCTTGCAGCAGCCTGTGCGGAACAACCGGATAATACCAGGATGATATCATTAGCCAGCATCTTCTTCATCAGATCGATATGTCCACGGTCAGAACGAACTTTAGGGTTGTTACAACCTACCATTGCAACTGCACCACGAAGTACACCAGAAGTTACACAGTCGATCAGAGGCTGATATGTACCAGTTTCATCTACCTGAGAGTTGGTAACGGTATCCAGCTGTTTGATGATAGCTTCGCAAGAGTAACCAACAGTTGCGTCTTTCTTAACATCGGGAATATAAACTGCTTCCTGATCTCTGTTCTTGAAGTTTTCAACAGCCATTCTAACGATCTTTTCAGCGTTTTCATCAGCAGTTTCAGCTTCAAAACGAATAAAGTCTGAATCCGGAATTCTAGCAACATCATTTGTTGTGATGAATTTTGTATGGAAACATTTGCTCAGAGGTCCTAAAGCGGGGAAGATACACTGTACGTCTACTACAACTGCTTCAACAGCACCTGTCAGTACACAGTTTTCCTGCTGCAGGAAGTTACCAGCCATAGGAATACCATGACGCATTGTTACTTCGTTGGATGTACAGCAAACACCAGCCAGGTTGATACCTTTAGCGCCAACTTCGTGAGCCAGAGCTACCATTTCTTTTGTTTCAGCCCATTCAACGATCTTTTCAGACAGTGACGGATCATGTCCATGAAGGATGATGTTTACGTAATCTTTTTTCAGAACACCAAGGTTAGCTTCTGTATCGATCGGCATGGGAGTTCCGAACAGAACGTCAGAGAACTGAGTACCAGTCATGGAACCACCCCAACCATCTGCCAGACCACAACGCAGTGACTGACGGATCAGAGCTTCGGGTTCAGATGAACATCCCATATGTGTCATATGCATTGCACGAGATACTTCACGGTCTACAGCACGAGGAGCGATTTCCTGTTCTTCCCATGTTTTCTGTCTTTCAGGAGTTGCATCTTTGATCCAGTTCTGGAAACCAAATACTTTACCATATTCTTCCAGACCTGCCAGAGCTACAGCTTTAGATACTTCATAAGTATCTTTTCCTTCTTCTTCGATGCCCCATCTTCTAGCGATGCTTCTCAGTTTTGCTTCGTCTTTAACCTGGTAAGCGCCGTCGGGAGATGCACAATACAGTGTATGAGCGATTTCACGACCGTGATCGGAATGTGTAGCGGAACCGCCAGCTGTAAATCTCAGGTAGTTTCTTGCTACGATACCATGAGCGTCACATCCACAGATACCTCTGGGAGCTTTCTTTGTAATACGGCAAGGTCCCATAGAACAGATACGGCAGCAAACACCGTCTTCACCAAATTTACAGTGAGGGGTCTGCTGTTTAACTCTCATCTGCCATACACTTGCGCCTTTTTTCTCTGCGATTGCCAACAGTTTGTCATATTCGGCATCTAATTCTTCGTGTGTGTAAATTAAACCATTTGCTTCCATTCAATACTCCTTTTTTTCATAAAAATGGTCAGTTAATAGTTACTCAAAGAAATTGTCGGGATTAGAATCCCAGTTTTTTCATGATCTCATTCACAGCAACTCGTACCGGGTTATCTGCATCTACCTGAGATGTGGGTTTTCCGTCGCTGTCATACTGATAGATTGTTTCATCCTGGGGGATAACACCTATCAGATCGAGTTCCTGATTTGCAATTTCTTCTTTGATTCCATCGTTTAACACACCACCGGGTGCACGATTCACAATAAGTTTGACAGTTTTCGGATTCAGTTTCATATCCTGTACCATTTTGGAAACTCGTCCAACTGCCTGAATCCCTCTTCTGGAACAATCACTTACAAGAAGTAATGTATCCATATGAGGCAGTGTACCTCTGCTGATGTGCTCAAGTCCGGCCTCATTATCAACAACTACATATTTGTAGTTCTGAGCCTGTTTCATAATCTGTGCTCTGAGCAGATCGTTGACAAAACAATAGCAGCCAGTGCCCTGTCCGCGGCCCATAACCAGAAGATCGTAATCGTCCTCCTCTACTACCGCTTCATTTGTAATCTTCCAGCTGGCATAATCCTGTTTAGACATTCCAGCAGGAATCGGGCTTTTCACCTGCAGTTCCGCCTGTGCAATTTCTTCACGGATGCTTCCCAGTGTCGCCTGAACTTCAACGCCAAGAACCTCATTCAAGTTAGAGTTTGCGTCCGCATCGACTGCAAGAACTGGACCCATGTTCTGTTTGCAAAGATAGTCTATGATTAAACCGCATGTAGTGGTCTTGCCAGTTCCACCTTTGCCTGCAACGGCAATTACATGTCCCATGGCGTAAAACCTCCTTTCCATCTTATATGCAGAATCTGTGCAATCCTGCATAATCAGCAGTTAATCAGCTGATAATAATATAATAAATTTTAATAAATCGTATTCCACGCCCCTCAATCTTTGAGTTCTCACCGTACTCATCCGGGGTGGGGGGATACCTGGAAGTGCACAAAAACGTTATGCATAACTTCTGTTAATAATTTATCATGTTTTCGATATTTTTTCAATAAAAAATTGCACATAAAGTTATTATTTTTTTGTTCAGTCTGCATAATGTTTTGCGTTTTTTTGTGAAATCTCCGGTATTTTCAGAAAAACTAAAGCTTCTTTCGTTTTTAGAACTTTCCTACAACTTATTTTACCCGAAACAAACCGGATTATGATTTTTTTGTAAGTTCCATACACCATTTTTTCTTTGCTTTTTCGCGATATCCTTACTTTTTATGAGATTTTTTTATCATTTCTTTCATTTCATTCTTATCTTACTTTATTTTCGACATTTTCAATTGTGATTATTCTACATTTTTCTGTCATTTTTGACGGTCTTTTTCGCATGAGATATCGCTTTTTTCTTACTTTTTGCCGAATGTTTTATATATAATAACATATTTTTTAAAACATATCTACCTCTTTCTTTGGCATTTTTCAGTTTTTTTACGATTTTTTTATTTTTCAATTGTTCATTTTATCCATCGCTATGTACAAAAATAAATACACAAAAAAAGGGTTTGTTTTCAAAAGCCGAAAACAAACCCTTTTTCTTTTCTTCCTAACACGGATCCTGTTGATATAAACAGTTACTCGCAGCCACTTTTAAAAGTTATAAAACCAGGTTTTTCACAAACCGAATATTGCTTGGCACAAGATTTCTTGCAATCCAGTTTTTCCTTAAAAACCGGATTCATTGCCAATTGTAAGATCATACAATCCCAGGATCATACAATCATAGAATCCACATTTGCACCGCATAGCACAAATGAGCAAATAATCCTACAAGCAAAATCCAAAATCATGTACCAAAATGTTCATACAAGTATATACCTAATATGACCACACAGCCATATAAGCATATCGCTATACAAGCATCTCAGTACATTAGCATATAACGGTGTGGTCATATAATCATATAAATATAGTGGCATATAACTGCGTAACTATATAACTATATAAGCATATACCCATCCAACTAGGTAACTATATAATAACTACATAACCTTATCGCCGCAGTATTACAGAATCAGATACTTTTTGTGTTATTTTTTAGCAGAGATAATCTTTCTAGGACATTTTGCCGCACATTTGCCGCAGCCAGTACATTTTTCATAATCGATTACTGCCAGATTGTTGACGATCTCGATTGCACCAGCTTCACACTGTTTCTTACATACGCCGCAGCCAATACATCCAACTTCACAAGCATCTTTGACTTCTTTGCCTTTTGCCTGAGAAGAACATTCCACAACTGATTTGCTCAATGCACTTTCCGGAATCAGATCGATCAGTTTCTTCGGACAAGCATCTGCACATTTTCCACAAGCTTTACAAACTTCGGAATCGATTTTCGCTACACCGTCGATAATGCGAACTGCACCAAAATCACAAACTTTTGCACAGCTTCCCAGACCGAGACATCCATATGCACATGTTTTTGCGCCGCCGCCGGGTGCAATCACTGCTTTTAAGCAGTCATCTACGCCATAGTAATTATATTTACGACCTGCTTTATCACAAGTACCTGCACATTTTACAAATGCTACTTTACGTTCGCTTGAAGTTGCTTCTACACCCAGAATTTCTGCAATTTTTGCACCAGTTGCTGCACCGCCTACGGGACACTGATCCACTTTTGCATCACCTGCAACGATTGCTGCTGCCAGACCATCACAACCTGCGTATCCACAACCACCACAGTTATTGCCAGGCAGTTCTTCACGAACCAGAATAACTCTTTCGTCTACTTCTACTTTAAATGCTTCTGCTGCAATACCAAGGAGAACTGCAACGATAACACCTACAACGCCGACAACGATACCGGCTAATAATACGCCCATCTTAATCCTCCTTTATTATACCAGACCACTGAAACCGAACATAGCGATTGCCATCAGACCAGCTGTAATCAGCACCATCGGAGAACCTTTAAATGCTTCCGGGAAATCGTTAAATTCAATTTTTTCACGAACACTTGCAAGTAATACGATTGCAATCGTAAAACCGAAGGAAATACCAAAGCCAGAAACAACACTGAATAATAAGGATGTTGCTACTGTATAGGTACCGCCTGCTGCAACGATCGGGAAATCTGTGGTATTGTTAATAGCTACACCAAGTACTGCACAGTTTGTCGTGATCAGAGGCAGATATACACCCAGTGATTCATACAAAGCAGGCATACTTTTCTTTAAAAACATTTCAACGAACTGAACCAGACCTGCAATAACCAAAATAAATACAATTGTATTCAGGTATGTGATTCCCTGGGGAACCAACAGCAGGTTCTGAATCAAACTACATACGGTTGAAGCAATTACGATAACGAAGATAACCGCAATACCCATACCAGCTGCCATGTCGGTCTTTTTGGATACACCCAGGAAAGGACATAAGCCAAGGAACTGACTTAAGACAACGTTATTTACCAGGGCAGTACTGATAACCAGTACTAACAATTCAACAAATACGTTCATTCTTCCTTCCCTCCTTATTCACTTTTTTCTGCTTTCGCAGCCTTTGCTTCAGCAGCAGCTTTTGCCTTTGCAGCTTTTTCAGCAGCAGCTTTTGCTTCTGCTTCTGCCTTGATCTCATCCAGTTTCTTCTGGTTTTCTGCGCAGACACTGCCTGCACATGCAGCACAGTTGCCACCGCATGCAATTGAAGAACCGCAGCCAGAAGCAGGTTTAGAAATCTTAGTCTTATTCAAAAATGCCTGCAGACAAGCCAGTACAAAGAATGCACCGGGAGCTAATACGAAAATGGAGATATGGAATGTTTCCGGAATGAACTGGAAACCAAATACAGAGCCTGCACCCAGAATTTCTCTGATCGCACCAATACAAGTCAGCGCAACTGTGAAACCAAGACCCATACCAATACCGTCACCAGCAGATTCGATCACACCACATTTGGATGCGCAGGATTCTGCACGTCCTAAAATGATACAGTTAACAACGATCAGCGGAATGTACAGACCCAGTGCTTTATCCAGTGAAGGTAAGAAGCCCTGAATCAACAGCTGTACCATCGTTACGAAGGAAGCTACTACTACGATAAAAGCAGGAATACGTACTTTATCGGGAATAATATTTCTCAGCAGAGAAATTACCATATTAGACAGAATCAAAACAACGGTAGTAGAAAGACCCATGCTCATGCCGTTAATCGCAGATGTGGTAACAGCCAGAGTGGGACACATACCCAGCATCAACACAAAAGTCGGGTTTTCTTTGATGATACCGTTGTAAATACGAGCTACAAACTTATTCATCTATGTCCCCTCCTTAATTTGCATTCTCAGCAACAAATTTCAGTGTTGCATTTACAGCTCTCATAACAGCACTTGATGTAATGGTCGCACCGCTAATCTGCTGGAAATCCTGATTGATCGTCAGCTTTTCAGACTGAATGCCTACAAACTGCTCCTGGAAAGAAGCGTCCTGACATTTTGCACCAAGACCAGGTGTTTCACTCATAGACAATACAGATACGCCCGTAATCGTAGCATCTGCGGAAACACCAACAGCCAGTTCTACTGCTCCGCCATAACCTTTTGCTTCACAGGAGAATACATAACCTTCTCCGCCATTTGCAAGCATAACTTCTGAAATCTTTGCATCGCTGTCATCAGGAGCAAAATTTTCCAAAGCTGCATTTAATGCATCATCACTTTCAAAAGATGCATCCGGATAAACAGCTGCATATGCTTCCTGTTTTGCTTTATCAGCCTGAACAGCAATCGGATCTTTAGTCATATCATAAACAAATCCTAAAAGGAGACCGCAAATTAATGTAATCGCCAGAAGGGTCAAAGTATCTTTTACAATTGTATTCTTTCCCATATTACTTTTTCTCCTTTCCAAACGGAACTGGCATCGTAAATTTTTCGATCAACGGTACCAGCAGGTTACAGAAGATAATCGCATAGGAAACGCCCTCTGCGGAGCCGCCAAAAATACGGAAAATACCGGTCAGAAGACCCAGACAGACACCAAACGCAATCTTTCCTTTCGGAGTGATCGGGCTGGTTACATAATCGGTAGCCATAAAGAATGCACCGAAGATCAGGCCGCCGCCCAGAACCATAGCCAGCATATATTCAAAATTGAACATACCTTCGCTGCCGAAGATCAGCGCGAAAACAGCTACTGTTGCAATATAGGTAACCGGAATCTTCCAGTCAATTACTTTCTTATAAAGCAGATATGCTGCACCGATCAGCAGAGCGATCGCAGAAGTTTCACCGATGGTACCAGGAATCATACCAGTTGCCATATCGGTCATCGAATACTGACTGGTCATCACAGCCAGACCTTCATTCTTCAAAACAGCAAGAGGGGTTGCACTAGTCATACCATCCAGAGCAAATTTAGAACCATCACTGATAAATGTAGTCATAGGACCTGCAAAAGAGATCAGCAGGAAGCAACGACCTGCCAGTGCAGGGTTCATAAAGTTCTGTCCCAGTCCGCCGTACAGCTGTTTTACGATAATGATCGCAAATACACAGCCCAGTGCCGGAATCCAGGGAGCAATATAATGAGGCATATTCAAAGCCAGGATCAAACCAGTTACAACAGCAGAGAAGTCACCGATCGTAATCGGCTGCTTCATCGCCTTTTCATAGATATATTCTGCCAAAACACTGGCTGCGATCGAAACTGCAATAATCAGAATCGTATTAATACCAGCAGAAGTGCCCATATTTAAAAAGGCATTTGCAATACCTACAATTGTCGTAGGAATCATAGCAATTACTACATCACGCATAATAGAAGAAGTGGTATCTTTACTTCGAACATGGGGTGATGCAGATACATTCAGCTTTTTGTTCACTTTCTACACCTCTTTCTATTTCTTCTTTCTGCCCTCAGCTCTTGCATAAGCAAATGCCTGGGTCAGACGACGTTTTGCAGGACATACAAAGGTACAGCTGCCGCATTCGTAGCATTCCATACCGCCTACACGTTTAAATCCTTCAATATCGTTACGTTCCGCATACTCTACCATGATCTGAGGCACGAGGTTGGAAGGACAGGCATTCACGCAGCGTCCGCAGCGAATACATGCTGTCGGCTCCATTGCAGCCACATCATCATGAGACAGGAACAACAGTGCAGAAGATGTCTTGGTTACCGGCACATTGATATCGAACATTGCTTTACCCATCATCGGACCACCAGAAATGATCTTTTCAGGTTCGCATGTCAGACCGCCAGCTTCTTCTAATAACTCAGCATAATTGGTACCGGTTCTTACTTCAAAATTCTGAGGTGTTTTTACGCAATCGCCGGTAATAGTTACAATACGACGAATCAACGGTATATTTTCTGCAACTGCGTTGTAAATGGAAATAACGGTATCAACATTATCCACTACGCATCCCATATCAGCAGGTAAAATTGCAGAATGTACTTTACGACCTGTACATGCGCTGATCAATGCACGTTCAGCACCCTGGGGATATTTGGTTTTCAGCGGCTGTACGGTAATACGAGGTTCATTCGCTGTCATCTCTGTTAATTTTTCGATGCAGTCCATCTTATTATCTTCAATACCGATCACACCCTGCGCTTTGTCAAATAATTGAAGTAAGATCTTCAGACCTCCGATCAATCTTTCCGGCTGTTCCAGCATCATACGATAATCTGATGTCAGATACGGTTCACACTCTGCTGCATTGACCAAAACGTAATCGATCGAACTGTCATCCTTAGGTGTAATCTTTACGTGGTTGGGGAAACCTGCACCACCCATACCAACAATACCCGCATCTTTAACAATGTCACGGATTTCCTGTTTCGTCAGCTTGGTATAGTCTCTCTCTTTGCCAAAGCCTTCTACTGCTTCGTAT
The DNA here is from genome assembly GCA_964613155.1 of uncultured Lachnospiraceae bacterium. Classification (GTDB taxonomy): domain Bacteria; phylum Bacillota; class Clostridia; order Lachnospirales; family Lachnospiraceae; genus TWA4. Next base: position 10,370 of record CAZTHP010000034.1, read on the forward strand.
TTACCATCGTTCTCCACGATAATACACTGGCACATATTGCCGCCAGGTAATAAACGAGACTCGATTGCCTTTACAGTACCTGAAACAGAACTGCAGATATGAGCAGAAATAAATGCACTTGCTTCTGCAATACGCTGACCCACTAAAACATGATCACCCTTGTTTACGATGGGCTTTGAAGGGGCACCCAGATGCTGGGACATTGCATAAACAAGCTCGCCTTTAGGCAGCACAACCCGAATCGGACGATCCTTGGAAAGTTCTTTTCCGTCATAAGGATGCGTACCACCTTTGAATGTAGCTAAATTCATCTGTCATCCTTCTCCTTTTCATAAGATTTAGATTCACTAATTGTGACGCAACATACAACTGCAGCATCCGATCTGCTGCTCCTGCGAGCCTTTCACAGAGCGGAGAACAATCCGAATTACCAGACCGCCCTCTTTCCATCAATGATTTTGTTAAATATCCCCAAAATAAAATCGTTGTTAGAAATGCTGTCAGTTTTATACATTTTCGCAAAATCAAACACATTTTGCAGTACGTATGTGAACATTATAACATAAATACAATTTAATACAACCTGGAATTTTACTCATTTTTTATAATTTTTTTATTTTTTCCGCTTTGATTTTTTACGTATGTTTTTTCAAAACCAGAATTGCGCTACAAGCAAATCCATTTTTTCTGTCGTTTTTTTGTATCATTCTTACAAAACATTTCTTTTTTTATCCCAAATTCATTTTTTCATTTTTTATTTCTGACAAATGGTGTATTCGATTTTGTACATGCTTTCCATTTCGTTTAAAAGGTCTCGAAAATATTTTTGTATAACTATCACAATTTCTTTTCGTCAATTTGTAGGATTTTGACGGCATTTTCCCCCGTATCTTTTATTCATTATCCATCCATATCTTATAGGTACAAAAAATCGTAAGCCACGTAAGCCTGTTTCCACTACATTTCTTTGGTTTTTCTGGTACAAGCCTTCATCGCTTCGATAATGCTGCTGCGAAATCCTTTTTCTTCCAGTACCCGAACGGCTTCGATCGTTGTCCCCGCCGGAGAACATACCATATCTTTTAATTCCCCTGGATGCATTCCAGTTTCCAAGACCATCTTTGCGCTTCCATAAACCGCCTGCGCCGCAAATGTATACGCCTGTGCGCGCGGCATTCCATCCGCTACTGCTGCATCTGCCATTGCTTCGATCATCATAAACACATATGCCGGTGAGCTGCCGCTGACTGCCACTGCCGCATCCATCAGACTTTCTGGAATTAGCGTTGCTTTTCCACAGCAGCGCAGCAAATCCAGCGCTTCCTGCAGATTTTCCTCCCTAACATATGTTCCTGGACTGACAACAATGTTTCCCTCTCCTACCAGTGCCGGGGTATTCGGCATCGTTCGAATAATCTGCATCGGTTTTCCAAATGCCGCAGCCAAACGTTCTAAAGTCCAGCCTGGAGCAATGGTGATGATCAACGTTTCCTGATCTACAACCTCTCGAATTTCCTCGATCACAGCTTCATAGAATTGTGGTTTTACAGCCAAAAAGAGAATCTCTGCTTTTTGAGCGACTTCTGTATTATCCGTTGTCACAGCAATTCCCATCGAACGCACCGTTTTCTCCAGCTGCTCTGTATTTCGATCTGCTGCAATGATATGCGATGCGTCTGCATATCCTTTCGCAAGGATTCCTCCCATAATCGCACTTCCCATATTTCCACATCCAATAAAACCAACTGTCTTCAAGATACCTTCCTCCTTTTGAATTTCCTCATTCTCTGATGTTGTTTTCCATTATGTATTCTTCTGTATTTTTATATGACAATTCTTTTTATTATGTTTTTTCGACGACCTCCTCGGCCATCCATTCTGCTGCTTCTATGATGTTTTTTCCGACATTCGCACCGGATATCCTTTTCGCTAATTCTATGGTGTTTTCTCGACAATCGTACCGGATATCTATTCCGCTAATTCTATGATGTTTTTCCTACGATTTCCCTGGTCATCTATTCATTTTGATAACGTTTTCCGATGACCTGTTTAGATTTCATCATCGGTTCCATCATCCTTCAGAAATTCATCAATCCAGCGTTCCATATCGGATAAATCAGATGAATCCGAAAATTCCGATGAAATGCTATCTTCTCCCATCAATTCCGCCATCAGTGCATCCACATGAGAAAGAGCATCTGCTGACTGGGGTTCCGTTTCCTCTACAGTTTCGTCTGCTAACCAAGGTTCTATTTCCTCTGCTGCTTCGTCTGCTAACCAAGGTTCTATTTCCTCTGCTGCTTCGTCTGATGACCGAGATTCCGTTTCCTCTGCTGCTTCGTCTGATGACCGAGATTCCGTTTCCTCTATCGTTTCTTGGATTGACGTTTTTTCCATCGTATCTAATACATCTTCTTCATCTTCTCTAGAAAATACATTCGCACCCACTGTATTTTCATCTGCTGACGGTCTTTTTCTTTCCTCTACCCCTTCATCGATCTCGTTCTTCCCTTCATCTGCACGTAGTGTTTCCTTTTCCGCTGCCTGAATTTCGTCTATCTGTACCTGCTCCGGCGTTTTTTCCAGCATTTTCTCTGGCTGTTTTGGCAATTGCTCCAGGGAATCCATACCAAATCGACGCAAAAATTCCCGCGTTGTTGCAAAGAGCATCGGACGCCCCGGTGCGTTTAAACGCCCTGCCTCCTGAATCAACTCATATTCAATCAAACGACTGACCGCATGATCAGACGATACCCCACGAATTCGATTGATTTCCGCCTTTGTGACTGGCTGACGATATGCAACGATCGATAACGTTTCTAATAACGTATCCGTTAAAACCGGTTTTTCCGGAGCAGCTGCCACGGTAATTAAATTTTCATAATATTCTGGTTTTGTGCCCAATTGATAGCTTCCTTCCAGTTCAATCAATTGAATCCCTCGTTCTTCCTTCTGATAAGCCGCTTTCAGTGCTTCTACCGTTTCTAAAGCTGCCGCAAAATTCAATTCCAGGGCTTTTGCCAATACCTGCAGGCTTACAGGTTCTCCCATCGCAAATAAAACGGCTTCCAAGGCTGCCATCTTCTTTTTCTGCTGCTCCATTTCTGATTTCCTTCTCTCTTTTCTTGTCAAAATATCTTCCGTACACTTATGTAGGATCTGCTGTAATTCTTTGTTCGCATTTCCAATCTTAATTTTCTGTCTTCATCAGCTTCTTGCTCTTATCTCCGGTTAGCATTCTCTTTCACAATTCGCTTCTTGCTCCCATTTCCGGTTATCGTTCTCTTTCACAATTCGCTTCTTGCTCCCATTTCCGGTTATCGTTCGCTTTCACAATTCGTTTCTTGCGTTTTTTCCGGTTAGTATTCTCTTTCACAATTCGTTTCTTGCGCTTATTTCCGGTTATCGTTTGCTTTCACAATTCGTTTCTTGCGTTTTTTCCGGTTACAATTCTCTGTGCGATCAGCTTCTTGCTCTTATGTTCCATGAGATACACAAATCCATTTTTAATACTGTATCATTTGTGCCAGAGCATCTTCTGTCAGGTCTTGAATCGTATCTGCTGCTTCCAGATAAATATCGCCAAATCCTTCCTCCTGCACGATTGTAATCTGCCCTGCTTTCATCAATTCCAGTACTGCCAAAAAAGTTACCACAATTTCGTAACGCGTGCCTTCTTCTAATGTCTGACCAAACCAAAAATGTTTTTCCCGCCGCAGGCGATCTGTCAGTACGGCAATACGATCGCCTACTTTCAAAGGTTCTTTGGGAATTTTTCCAAAATTGCTTCTTACAGGATCTTTTATCTCTTCCTGCTTACGCATAAGCATTTGAAATACTTTATGCAGACGCTTCATATCCACATCTTTCAGAAGTTCATCCAGATCGACTGGCACTTTATACGTTTTGACCTCATCTGGCAGCTGCTCTTCCCGGTATACACTTTCCCCAGTTCGTTCTTCCTGTGCCTCCAGAACATGGGAAATTTCCTGAAACATCTTATATTCCAACAGTCTTTTCACCAATTCTTCTCTCGGATCTTCTACTTCTTCTTCCTCTTCCGTGTCACTTGGAAGCAGCGAACGCGCCTTTAAATACAACAACGTGGATGCCATAACCAAAAACTCACTGTTTGAATCCAGGTTATTTTCCATATGTTCCAAACAAGCCATGTACTGATCCGTTAAAAGGCCGATCGGAATATCGTAAATATCAATTTTATTTTTCTCTATCAGATGCATCAGAAGATCCAACGGACCTTTAAATACATTCAAATCAAATTCCAGCTGCAAAATTTCACCATCCATTTTATACCATTCGGCTTTTCTCTATTCCAAAAATCTTTTTCGAAATATTTTATTTTTCGAATTCCTTTTTACAAACTTCTATTCGAGACTTTCATAGTAACATAGAATCTAATTTTTCGCAATCCGAGGAATTGATGCGAAAAAGCGGCTCTTTTCAGCCGCTCTTTCTATTGAACTGTGGTATTCTCACAATCAGATAATCGATTTTTTACTTTTTTTATAATCCTTCGAATCCTCATTTTGACCGAAGCTTCTGTTGCTTTTCTTTCTTTTGCCAGTTCTTTGTAGTCATATCCTTCTTTGTAGTAACGCATCAGCAAAATAAATTCTTCAGTTTCCAAATATTTTTTCACAGTGGGATACAAATCCAGTTTTTCAATGCACTGTTCAATGAGGTCTTCCTCTGCTTCCAGCGTTTCCGCCAGATCATCCAGATTTTCAAAATATAAGGTTTCTTCCAGAAGTCTCAGCATACGTCTTCTTGCTGTTAAGTACAGCCATCCTATCATATTTTCATGTGTTCGCAGGGTATCTGCTTTTTCATATGCAATCAAAAATGTATCATGCACAATGTCTGCCACAAGTTCCTTATTGCTGCAGATTTTATTCACATACCGATAAAGACGGCCATAGTATTCTCTGGAAAGTTTTAATATAAACTCATCATTCGTCATAAAAATCCTCTATTTTAAACCAAAATACCTTTTCTCATTTTACGTCGATGGCTATCATAAGCAATCGAACAAAAGATTAGAATATTTATTTGCGTTCAAATTAAACGCTAAAAACTATTCCATTTTTGATTTCAGTATATTTGGATTCCGAACCAAAAGAACTTTTTCTTTTGATCTAGACTTTTTATTATAGCAAACTCCCCAAAATTATGCCACTGTTCTATGCGATAATTCGTATTTGAAAATCCTGCTCTATTTCACAACGAAAAATCCATGTTCGAACTTCCTGCTCTGTTTCGCAACAAAAAATCCATGTTCGAACTTCCTGCTCTGTTTCACAACGAAAAATCCATGTTCGAACTTCCTGCTCTGTTTCGCAACGAAAAATCCATGTTCGAACTTCCTGCTCTGTTTCACAACGAAGCTTTCATGTCCGAAAGCGGTACACGTGTACTTTTTTCCTTTAGGAAGGATATTTTTTCATTATGCTTTTTTCTAAGAAGACTGCACTCTTTTATACCAGATAGTTTCGCATCACCTTCAATGCATTTTTCTCTAATCGAGATACCTGCGCCTGCGAGATATGGATTTCATCTGCTACTTCCATTTGTGTTTTCCCTTCAAAAAAACGCAGATCAATGATATGGCGCTCCCGTTCCGGGAGGCGTTTCATCGCTTCCTTTAGTGAAATTTCATCCACCCATCGTTCTTCCCGATTTTTCTTATCGCCTATCTGATCCATGACATAGAGTGTATCACCGCCATCGGAATAAACCGGTTCGTGAAGACTGACCGGACTTTGCAGGGCATCCAGTGCAAATACAATATCGGCTGGTTCTAATTGTGCTTCTTTTGCAATTTCTTCAATTGTAGGTTCTTTTGAATTTTTTTGCATCAGATTTTCTTTTGCATACATGGCTTTATACGCCATATCCCGCAGGGAACGTGACACGCGAATGCTGTTGTTATCCCGCAGATAGCGACGCACCTCTCCAATGATCATTGGAACTGCATATGTTGAGAATTTTACATTTTGAGTAACATCGAAATTATCAATGGCCTTAATCAAGCCGATACAGCCTATTTGAAATAAATCATCTACATTTTCTCCAGAAGAAGAAAAACGTTGAATCACACTCAAAACCAGTCTCAGATTTCCTTTAATATATTCTTCTCTGGCCAAGCGATCGCCTTCCAGAATCTTTTCAAATAAAGCTTCTTTTTCTTTTTCTTTCAAAATCGGAAGCTTTGCTGTATTGACTCCACAGATTTCTACTTTGTACAGTGCCATTTTTTACCTCCGCATGATTATCCTGTTTCCAGGCATTCACTGCTGAATCATTTTTTATTCGGAAATACCATCGATTCTCATCAATCAAAAATCTGATTTCAGCAGATTCTAAAGCATGTAGCTCTGATTTTTCTCAAAACTTTTTTAGCCAGATTTCTCTATTCGGACCTTTCCTTTCCGATTATTTCTGTCTTTTTTGTCAGAATACATGCTTTATGTACATCATGTGCGGTCACGGCACAGCTTATGCTTTTCCCAAATACCAGTATCTGGAAATCAGGAAAAACGAATCATCTCTTTTTTCAAACGTCCAATAATCCTCTTTTCTAATCGGGAAATATACGATTGTGAAATTCCCATCATATCGGCTACTTCTTTTTGCGTCATCTCCTTACTTTCCTGCTGATCAATCCCATAACGCAGCTGGACAATTTTCTTCTCCCGTGGCGCCAATCCCTCAATTGCGCGGTTTAATAGTTTACGTTCCACTTCATCTTCCACACCACGGCTCACTTCATCTTCTTCGGTTCCCAAAATATCACTTAACAGCAGTTCATTTCCGTCCCAGTCAATATTTAACGGTTCATCAATCGAAACTTCATAGCGCAAACGGCTGTTTTTTCGTAAATACATCAAAATTTCATTTTCAATACAGCGGGATGCATATGTCGCCAGTTTTATTTTCTTTTCCCGATTGAAGGTGTTAATGGCCTTGATCAAACCGATTGTGCCGATTGAGATCAAATCCTCTACTCCTACACCGGTGTTGTCAAATTTTTTGGCGATGTAAACCACCAATCGCAAATTATGTTCGATCAGCTTACTTCTTGCTTCCATACTCGCTCCATTTTCCAGACAGCGAATATATTCGGCTTCTTCTTCTGCGGTCAAAGGCGGCGGCAGAATATCGCTTCCTCCAATATAATGAATATTTCCCAATTCCGGCATACAAAAATTTCGAAGCGCCGGAATAATTTTTAGTTGAATCCGTCCCGGCATTCCCAGTTTGATGATCATAAATTCCTCCTTATTTCCGCCCGCAGGCTTTCAAGTCTGGATGAAGCAGCATTTGAAACGTATTTCTTCCACTCAACTTCTGATGCGTCAGCCCCAATTTCTGCTGTTTCAAAACAATGGATGTTCCATGCTCTAGGATTTCTATTTGTTCTGCTGAAAGAACGGTTAAAATCCCATGAGAATTTCCCAAAGATGAATAGGGAACAAATGTAAATTTTTCCGGCTCCTGCTTGAGGAGCTGCTCTTTTTGTCCTTTTTTTAATAGAATTTCTTCTTCCACAACATGGATCGGCATTCCATCTCGTTTATCATAGAGACTATTTCCTGTATCAATAATTGCTGTTACAGTATATGTCTTCTCCTTCCAGGTTATCCGTACGGTTTTCTGCTTTTGTACCGCAGTTGATGCATTTCGGAGTTGAAACAGCACCACAGCGCCGAGCAAAACCATAGTCATACCAACTGCCCTTCCACCCAGTGCTGCAAAATTCCAAAACGAATCTGCTGCCTTGATTCCCAGCAGCATTCCTGCCAGCAAAAAGGCACCGGCCAATAGGGTAGGAAGTTCCAAAATACTCGTTCGGATTATACGCTTTTTCGTTTCCGTCTTTCGATGATTCCTTTTCGTTTTTTGCTGATTCGTTTCCATCTTTCGATGATTCCTTTTCGTTTTTTGCTGATTCGTTTCCATCTTTCGATGATT
>CAZTHP010000034.1:18461-25500 GCA_964613155.1 uncultured Lachnospiraceae bacterium
CCTTTTCGTTTTTTGCTGATTCCTTTCTGTCTTTCGGTGATTCCTTTCTGTCATCTGCAAACACACTACTTCCAAAAGTGCAAGCACGCCTGCCAAACCAAATGACATCGTGCGGTTCCAAACCACAGCACGGCATGCTAGAATTATTCCTGCCGTTCCCAGAACAGAAGAAAAGAGTATGACGATCAACGCATTCTTCTTTTTGTGTTTTTTTTGGCTGATTGCTTCATAAAGAATGAAAACCAGACTATTCATCAGAAGTTCTGTCACAAAAAGTACATCTAGATATACGACATGTTCCCCTTCCAAAGTTACTTCATCCATTCCTTTATGAAATCTGCGTTTCCTTTATTGTATCGCAGAGAAAGTACCTTTTTTGTAAAAAAATAAGAGCATTCCTGCTCTTTTCATCGACAAAAAATGCCGCCAGCTGACACTGACGGCATCTTGATTACCTATTTATCGATCAATCTTTCCTTATCTTTTCGGATTTTTAAAGAAATCCGGGAAAACAATATCATTCAACTGCTCGGTAGGCTTTACGGTATTATCTTCACGCTGGAAACGATAGTTGCTTCCGGTATTTCCAGCAGCATATCGATTCGTGTTTTCCTGTACAGGAGGAACCGACGGCTTTCCTGCTCTTGCCGTCTTTTCGGCTTCGCCGGTTGTTTCGGATACGCTCAGACCCGTTGCGATGATCGTAATCTTGACTTCGTCCTTCATATTCTCATCATAACGCGCACCGAAGATGATATTGACATCTTCACCTGCCAGATCCTGTACATAATCGGCTGCTTCGGAAGTATCCAGCAACGTAATACCACCTGTAATATTGAAAATGATATCGGAAGCACCAGCAATCGTGGTTTCCAAAAGCGGGCTGGAAATTGCCTGCTTCACCGCATCCTCTGCCTTGTTGTCTCCGGTTCCAGAACCAATACCAATATGTGCGATTCCCTTGCCCATCATAACAGTCTGTACATCTGCAAAGTCCAGATTGATCAGTGCATTGACATTGATCAGATCGGTAATACCCTGTACTGCCTGCTGTAACACTTCATCCGCTTTGCGAAATGCTTCCGGCACAGTTGTGTTTTTATCCACGATTTCCATTAATTTCTGATTCGGAATGATAATCAAGGTATCGACATTCTTTTTCAATTCTTCAATCCCTGCGAGTGCATTCTTCATACGAGGTCTTCCCTCAAATTTAAACGGCTTTGTTACAACACCAACCGTAAGGATTCCACGATCTTTTGCCATCTTCGCAATTACAGGAGCAGCACCGGTTCCGGTTCCGCCGCCCATACCACAGGTTACAAATAACATATCGGCATCCTTGATCACATCTTCGATCATCTCTGCGCTTTCTTCTGCTGCCTTTTTGCCAACCTCCGGTTTTGCTCCAGCACCCAGACCTTTTGTTAATTTTTCACCAATCTGCAGTGTGATCGGTGCTTTGCAGAGCGTCAAAGCCTGACTGTCTGTATTAACACCAATAAATTCTACACCGCCTACATTCTCATCAATCATGCGGTTTACAGCGTTATTTCCCGCACCACCAACGCCAATTACAATAATCTTGGCCTTTCCTTCACATTCATCTATCTTTACCTCGAGCATATGTGCCCCTCCTTTATCACAGTCTACCGTATGCGCGGACTTGGACTATCCTAAACACTTAACAATATCTTATTTTATTTTGATAAAATAAGCAACTGTTTTTTAAAATTTTTCGTAAAACTTTTTCGCAAAACCTGCTTTTTTTTGCTTTTCAAAAGAATCCGCAGCTTTTCCACGTGAAATTTCCGCTTTAAATTCTATTTTGCTTTCTTTTCGGATTCCTTTTTGAAATAATACGTCCCATCGGATGCGGCTCCTGATTGCACAGTATCCAGATACAAAGTCCCTTTCATTCCTTCCAATTCCGGCAAGATTGCATCCAATTCCGCAATTTTCAGATCCATATTATCGGGTTCTCCCAATTCGATCTTGACATCTTCTGCATAGGCACAAACATGTGTAGAGGACTCAAACTGAATCCGATCAATCTCCAATTCATATTTTTCAAATAACTGTGTCATCAAAAGCACCTGCGTAAATACGTTTTTATAGTCACTCTCCAATGTTTGATGCAGTACGATACGTGAAAAAGGAATTCCTTGGATTTCACAGATTCCTTTTAATTTCTCCGGGCTGCTTTCTACTACGGTTCCATCCCGGTCAAAATACAGATAGCTTCCCATGTAATGTACAAAACCAATAATGTTTTTTTCATAAACAAGGACTTTTACTTCATGCCGATTTACAATTTCAATCTGATAACGTTCAATGAAAGGAATTTCTTTATTTTTCCCAAAACGATTATCCAAATAACACTTTATGGTATTATTTTCAACTGTAGAATCGAACAGAAATGCTTGAATTTCTTTTTCTGTATAAAAATGATTCCCTGTTACCGTTACCTTTTTTATCGTAGAGCTTTTAATAAGGGCTATCGCTGCCACAATGAGCAGCAAAATGATCAGCACAATGATCCATCCTCTTTTTCGCTTTTGAAATCCATCCAGCATGTTTCTCCTCCAAGTATCTTGATCGTATCCGTGACCGACTCATATCCACGTTCGACATGGTTAAAATCATTTATAATCGTCTCACCGTCTGCGCCCATCGCAGCAATGATCAAAGCTGCTCCACCCCGCAGATCCGGTGCTGTTACCTCTGCACCATGCAGCAAACAATTTCCGCAGATCTTAACTTGCGTTTTCTGAGAATCTACTTCTAAGCAAGCTCCCATTTTACACAATTCTTCTGCTGTCCGAAATCGACTTGAAAAGATGGTTTCCCGAATCCAACTCGTTCCGCAGGCTTTGCAGAGAACCGCAAGAAGCGGCGACTGCAGATCGGTCGGAAAGCCCGGATACGGTGCGGTCTCCAGATATGGCACTGGCAAAATCTGTTTCGGTGCGGTACAGATCAGACGCGTTTCTTCTATTGTAAGAGCTGCACCCATTTTCTGCAAGAGATTAAAAACCTGCTGCATCCACGCAATGGGCACATTTTCCAGTTCCAGCACACCACCGACATTCATACAGCAAAGCAGCCAAGTGCCTGCTGCAATGCGATCTCCAGCTAAGGTAAAGATTGTATCCACGGTTTCTTGTTTTTTGCAAATTGCAATGGCAGAAGTTCCTTCTCCACAGATAAAAAATCCCATTTTCCGAAGAAACGCTGCTAATTCCAGAACTTCCGGCTCCCGCGCAGCATTTTCAATCAGTGTCATCCCTTGCGCACCAGTTGCCGCCAACATCAGATTTTCTGTCGCTCCTACGCTTGGAAGCGGCAAGAGGATTCGACAGCCCAACAATTGCTCTGCATCAACGCGAATCCATTCACCTTGTATCTGCACATGACTTCCCAGCCTGCAAAACCCATTCAAGTGAAAATCAATCGGTCGGCTTCCTAATACACACCCACCGGGACAGACTGCCTCTGCTTCTTTACATCGAGCCAGCAAAGCACCCATAAAAATCACAGAAGAACGCATTTTTCTCATAAAGCAAGCCGGAATCCGGGTGGTCTGAATCGTTTTTGCCTCAATCGTGACCCGATTGCCTTCTATCGTAACTTCTGCTCCCAAAACACGCATAATTTGAAATGCGGTCATGACATCCTGAATCATTGGTACACCATCCAGAACAGTAATCCCCGGATGAAGCAAAGCCGCTGCCAGACAAGGCAGCGAACCATTTTTCGACCCCTGCACCCGCAGCTGTGCTTGTAAAGGACCATTCCCCTGAATTCGCAACCTGCTCATATGCCTATCCTTTCTGAAATCCGCATATACGGATCGACAGCCCAAAGTTTTTCCTTTGTTCTGCCGATCACCCTCTACTATCATATGCCCTGTATTTTAGAAAAGAAACGTAAAAACCGTAAATCCTTATTTTTCATAATAAATCTGATTGGAAACGCTTAACACCATTCCCATTTCAGCCATTAGGATTACGACCGAAGTACCGCCATAACTAATAAAAGGTAGGGTTACACCAGTATTCGGAATCGTATTTGTTACAACTGCAATATTTAGCAGCACCTGCAACGCAATATGCATCATGACACCAGCAACAATCATCGCTCCATAGAGATCTGGTGCCTGCATGATAATATAGAGGCAGCGATAGATCATATAGGCGAACAGCCCGATGACACAAATTGCTCCAAAAATTCCTAATTCCTCACAGATAATTGCAAAAATCATATCGTTATGCGATTCCGGTATAAAGCCCAGCTTCTGTACACTGCTTCCCAGACCTTTTCCAAAAAGTCCGCCAGAACCAATCGCATAAAGTCCCTGAAGAACCTGATACCCATCGCCAAGCGGCTGCGAAGTTGGATCTTTCCATACCTGGATACGAGTTAAATGATAGTCTTCCACAAACGGCAGATACAGTAAGATATCCGGATTTAAATAGACGACAATTACGATTGCAATAACCGCAATCAGCAAAAAGAGGTAAAGCTTTTTTCGTCTGCTGGCAATAAAATACATCAAACAACCAATTCCTGCAATAATAATACCCGAACTCAAGTTATTGATAATAACTAAAGCTACCAATGGCAGCATCTGTAGGATCATCACCAGCATCACAGCTATGCGATCAATATTTTTAATACAACGATTGATCATATAGGCAAATAGCAGAATTAACGCAATCTTGACAAGTTCTGTCGGCTGATAAGTCGGAGCTTTACGAACCCCCGGAATCAAGTTGATCCACCGTTTTTGTCCATTCACCTCTACTCCCAAAGGCGTAAAATCGACCAGTACCATCAAAACGATTGCAAGAACATACACAAAAACAGTGATTTTTGCAAAGAGATGATAATCCATAATGGAGATGATGTACATCACAGCGAAGCCTCCCAGCATAAAGACAGCTTCTTTTCCTACATAATGCCACTCCGCTTGCCCCGATAGCCGGGCAACATAAGCCGAACTGCTGTAGACCATGATCAGACCAAAACAGCACAATACCATAATCGTTACAAGCAATCGGTAATCATAGTTTTGCCCATACTGCTCCGGAAGCCCATTCGGTATCTTAAAGCGCTTTCTTTTCTCTGGCTTTTGCGCCTTTGCCGCGTTTTTCCCGGCACTGGCTGTATGTTTACTTTGTAGAGCGATTGGTTCCACCTCCCTCTCAAACTAGCTGCACTTTTCATTTCACAATAAATTCATCGTTTCCAGCCAATCCATCGCTTCTTAATTCATGGATTTCTTCTCAGATTCCACTAAAGTTTGCACGCATGCTTTAAAAATATCTCCGCGCACTTCATAATTCGGAAACATTCCCCAGCTTGCACAGGCAGGGGATAAAAGAACGGCATCACCAGGCTGTGCTTTTTTGGCTGCTGCCAGCACCGCCTCTTCCATTGATTCCACAAATGTATACTGTGTAAATCCATGTTTTTTGGCGCAATCTGCGATTTTCGGTGCCGTTACGCCCATCAAAATCATATGCTGAACCGTCGTTCCAAACGTATCGATCCATTCATCATATTCAGAACCTTTATCATAACCGCCTGCGATCAAAATCGTCGGGCGCGTCATTGCCTGAACCGCTTTGATTGCTGCATCCGGGTTTGTCCCCTTGGAATCATTATAATATACAACGCCCTGCACTTCGGCTACATATTCGATCCGATGCGGCACGGCTTTAAATTCCCGCAGGGTCTTGCGGATAACGTCCACATCAATTCCCATCGCCCAGGCGATTGCTGCCGCTGCCATTGCATTTTCATAATTATGCGGTCCGATGATGTTCATTTCATCAACTTTTACGAATACAATGCGCTGTTCTCCCTGTTTTAAAACAATGCTGCCATCCTCCAAAAAGATTCCATTTTCCAATGTTCTTACACTGCTGAAAAAGATTACCGGAACATTCAGTTCCTGACCGAATTTTCGAAGACGCTCATCCTCATAATTCAGAACACAAGCACCCTTTTGATCCTGATTTTTGGCAATCTGTTCTTTTACCAGTGCATACTGTTCCATCGTTTTATGACGATCCAGATGATCTTCTGTAATATTTAAGATTGCGCTGACTTCCGGTTTAAAATCGATGATCGTCTCTAACTGAAAGCTGGAACATTCGACCACAGTCAAAGAATCCTCCCGCATATGCAGTGCTTCCTGTGTATACGGGATTCCGATATTCCCTACCGTAAAGGCACTTTCTGCTGCATTTGCAAAGATTTCTCCTACCAGTGCAGTTGTTGTAGTCTTTCCATTTGTTCCGGTGATGGCTGCCAATCTTCCCTTTCCAGCTCGATACGCCAGTTCAATCTCGCTCCAGATCGGAATTCCTGCATCCTTCAGTACCTGCACAAACGGAACTTCCAACGGAATACCAGGACTGATGACACAAAGCTCTGCCTGGGAAGTCAATTCCGCAGTCATTTCTCCTTTTCGAATTTCAATCGAAGCTTCTGGTGCAAATTTCGCACGAACCACTTCCAGATCCAGTTTTTCATTGCTGTCATATAAAATAACCTGCGCACCCAGCTGCAGCAGCAGTTCTGCTGCACCTACTCCACTGATGCCCGCACCGGCAACCAGTACTTTCTTTGAAAACTTCATCGTATTCTCCTTATCGCTTTTCCGATTCCAACCCGCTTTCCTATACGTGATCGAATCCCTTTCTTTTTTGATTGTAACCTTTTTAACCTTTAATCCGGCAATTTAACAGCCTTGCGTGAATTCAATTTTCGTTCTCTTACAGGGCTAAAAAGGAAATCAGGCACATGCATACGGTAATCACACTGAATACCGTAACAATTCTGGTCTCTGACCAGCCAAGTGCTTCAAAATGATGATGAATCGGTGCCATCTTAAACAAACGTTTTCCGCCTGTCTTCTTAAAATACGTAACCTGCAGGATAACGGAAACGGTTTCCATCAGATAAATAAATCCAACCAGTACAATGTACAACGGCATATTGGTCATAAATGCCGCAGAAACAACAAAAC
>CAZTHP010000035.1:0-24987 GCA_964613155.1 uncultured Lachnospiraceae bacterium
ATCGGCATCAGATTCAAAAGTAAAATCCGCAGCGGTCGAATATCCTGTGCCTGCGCCCGCTTTTCTCCCATCATGAAAATATTTTCCGCTTCCAATATGGCATGTGCCGGAAGTCCATCCTGTATTCTGATCGGCATCGCAATCCCCCCTGTTTCTTATAGTTCCCCTGTTGTTTCTATCCTATTTCTTTTTTAATAAGCGTCATGATTCGTTTTCCAAATCATTTACTTTCCGAATGACTCATCTTCCCGAATCCGTCACTTTTCGAATCAATCACTTTCTGAATCAGTCACCTTCTGAATCATTTCCAGAAAATCTTTTTCTGAAAGAATTGGAATTTCAAGTTCTTTTGCCTTTTTATTTTTCGCAGAATTTGATGTTGTGTCATTATTGATCAAATAACTGGTTTTTGAGGTAACGGAACCTGTGACCTTTCCACCCAGCTGTTCAATCTCCGCTTTTAAGGCATTTCGATTCGCATAATGTATCAGCGAACCGGTAATGACAAAGACTTTCCCGGAAATTCCACTTTCTTTTGCAACCTGCTCTTTGTGTAAAGAAAGTTCCTGAAGCAGTGCTTCATAGCCTTCTCGATTTGCTGCATTGGCAAAATAAGCGGCAACTGCTGCTGCTGTAACTGGTCCGATTCCTTCAATTGCACAAAGTTCTTCCTCGGTCGCATTAGCTATTTTGGCAGAATCTTGATCAAAATAATGGCAGATCAGGCGCGCCGTTGCCGGGCCGACACCGTCGATTCCTAAGCTGTAAAGAACACGGGCAAGTGTTGTTTCCCGTGATTTTGCGATCGATGCCATCAATTTTTCATAGGATTTTTCTCCCATGCCTTCCATCTCTACGATTTCATTCCGATAAGACTCCAATGCATAGAGATCTGCAAATCGGTGAATCATACCCGCTGCCACCAGTTTTTCAAGGGTTGCTTCTGACAGGCCATCAATATTCATGGCATCTCGACTTACAAATAATGCCAGACTTTTAATCTTTTTTGCAGTACAATCCGGATTCGTGCAGTACAAACTTTTCGTTTCGTTCAAAATTCGAACTTCTGTCGCCCCACCACACACCGGACAATGGCTCGGAATCTCCAATGTGGCACTGCGTGTCAGGTTTTGTGCAATCTGCGGAATGATCATATTGGCTTTGTAAACGGTAATCCGATCGCCTTCGCCCAGCTCCAGTGCTTCTACAATACTCAGATTGTGGACACTGGCACGGCTTACGGTCGTTCCTTCCAGCTGTACCGGCTCAAAAACTGCTACTGGATTAATAAGCCCGGTTCGAGATGCACTCCACTCGATCGTCTTTAAGTGGGTTTCCGCGGTTTCATCGGCCCATTTAAACGCGATGGAATCCCTTGGAAATTTTGCAGTTCGGCCTAAACTTTGTCCATAGGCAATATCATCATAGATTAAAACCAGTCCATCCGAAGGAAGATCACAGTCGGAAATCTTTTCCGCAAATTGCTGGATTTCAGCTTCAACTGTTTGAGCTGTTACTTTTGCATACTCTACGACATCAAAGCCCTGCTCATGCAGCCATTGGAACTGCGTTTCCCGCGATGAAAAGGAAAGTTCCTCTGCTGATACCAAAGAAAAAGCATAAAAATGCACACCGCGGGAAGCGGTTACTTCCGTATTCAGCTGTCTAACAGAACCGCTGCAAAGATTTCGAGGATTTTTATACTGCGCATCGACATCTTCCATCTCTTGATTGATTCGCTGAAAAACGCTGTAGGGAATCACCGCTTCTCCTCGCAGGACTAACTCTCCCGGAAAGGCAATCTGAAGGGGCAGATTCGCAAAAGTTCGGGCATTTGCAGTGACCACCTCACCTACTTCGCCATTGCCTCTCGTTACCGCCTTTTCTAACTTACCATTGCGATATGTCAGTACAATCGTCAGACCATCCAATTTCCAGGAAAGAAGCCCTTCTTTTTCTTTTAACCAATCAGCCAACTCTGCTGCACTTTTTGTTTTATCCAGTGACAGCATCGCAGATGCATGCGCTTCCTTAGGCAGTTCGGTCAGCAATTCATACCCTACATGAATCGTAGGACTGGAAGCCATAACGATTCCCGTCTGTTTCTCCAGTGCTTCCAGCTCATCATACAGCGCATCATATTCATAATTGCTCATAATCTCGGTATTTTCCTGATAATACGCCTTTGATGCCCGATTCAGAATCTCAATCAATTCCTTCATTCTTTTGGACGAATCCATGTTTTTCTCCCTTTCTCTGCTCATAAGACAAGTTTGAAGAATGCTCCAGCAAAGTCATCAGCTGCTGATACTCAGAACCTGTAATTTCCCGATACTTTCCTACTTCCAGATCATCCAGACGCACATTGAGCACGCGAACTCGCTTTAATTCGGTTACACGATAATCCAAATATTCACACATGCGGCGAATCTGGCGATTCAATCCCTGTGTCAACACGATCCGAAAGGCCATTTTGCCCAAAGGCTCTACCCGACAGGGGTGTGTCAGCACCACCGGAGCATCCTCATCGTGTCCATAGCAGCCGCTTCGACGCACTTTATTGGTATCTGGAATCGGAACACCCTCACGCATCGCACGTAAAAATGCCTGTGTCAGCGGTTTATTGACCCGCACAATATATTCCTTTTCATGATGATTGGAGCCTCTGAGGATCCGGTTGACCAGATCACCCTGATTGGTCATTAAAATCAGTCCCTCTGATTCCTTATCCAGACGCCCTACCGGATAAACACGCGTGGGATAATTCAAAAAGCGAACAATATTATCCTTTTCTTTTTCTGCCGTCGTACAAACGATTCCTCTGGGTTTATTCACTGCCAGCAAAACGGGACGCGTTTTTCCGCCTACCACCCGTCCATCGACCTGAATTTCCATCTGAGCGGTGACTTTCATACCGGTCTGTGCCGGCTGACCATCTACCAGCACGCGGCCTTCTGCAATCAGCGCATCTGCCTGTCGTCTGGAACAAACTCCGGCTTCACTTAAATATTTATTCAGTCTGATCGCTTCCATCGTCCCCTCCATAAATCAACATCGCATCCCCAAAGCTAAAAAAGCGATAACGCTCCTGAATTGCTGCTTCATATGCTTTCATAATCTGCTCTTTTCCTGCCAACGCAGAAATCAGCATCAAAAGCGTAGACTGCGGCAAATGGAAATTTGTGATCAGCGCATCCAAAATCTGGAATTCAAATCCCGGATAAATAAAAATTTCCGTCCAGCCGCTGCCTGCTTTGACATGTCCCTTTCGATCTGCGGCAGACTCCAGGGTACGACAGCTTGTTGTACCAACCGCGATCACGCGGCGTCCTTCTGCTTTAGCCTGATTGATCTTCTTTGCCTGTTCTTCTTCGATCGAATAAAACTCGGAATGCATATGATGTTCTTCCACTTTATCCACCTTAACCGGGCGAAATGTTCCAAGACCAACATGCAGCGTAACCTCTGCGATTTCCACACCCATATCCTGGATTTCCTGCAATAATTCTTTTGTAAAATGCAGGCCGGCCGTCGGTGCAGCAGCGGAACCCTCATACTTCTCATAAACGGTCGAATAACGACTTCGATCCTTCAAGGTATGCGTAATATACGGCGGCAGCGGAACCTGACCCAACTGATCTAAAATTTCATTGAAAATTCCTTCATACGAAAAGCGGATCAAACGATTGCCATCTTCTACGACATCAATGATTTCCCCTTTTAATAAGCCATCTCCAAATGAAATGACCGTACCGGGTTTTGCTTTCTTGCCAGGTTTTACTAAGGTTTCCCAGACATCTTCCCCTTTATTCTTCAAAAGAAGCAGCTCGATTGCAGCACCGGTTCCTTCTTTCACACCATAGAGTCTTGCGGGAATGACCTTTGTATTATTGATTACCAGTACATCTCCTGCTTTTAAATAGGTTTTAATATCACGAAACGAACGATGCGCAATTTCTCCATTCGTCTTATTTAACACCAATAAACGAGACGATGCACGATCCTGCAGCGGATCCTGCGCGATCAATTCTTCCGGCAGATCATAATCAAATTCTTTTACATCCATAATATTCCTCCAAAATTTAACATCCTAACACGGACAGCTGTCCTAATCTACTTAAAAAAGAGGTGCCATCAGGCACCTCCTTGCTTATTGTTCCGGTTCTGGTTACTGCAGATACTCTGTCGCTACGTAAAGCGTCTTACCTTTATAGGAAATCTTGCTCCACTTCTTATCATAACCAGTTCGTGTTACTTTGGTGCCTCCCGGCAGCGTACCAGCAACCTCTGCATTCGCATCGGGCTGTTTTCTCATACGAACGTTCTGAGTTGCTTCTACCGTTTCGTCCACAGATTTGAAAGAAACACCCAGATCCGGTTTCTTCTTACTTAATAACTCGGAAAGAATATATGCCTTTCCATCTTTATAGCTGACAACGGTCCAATCCCCTTTTGTTCCCAGTGCGGTAATGGAATCTCCTGCGATCAGCTTTCCTAAAAGCTTGGAATCTGCCTTCGCACTCTTACGAATATTCAGATTCTCCTGCGCATACATCTTGACTTTTTTCTTAAAAGCTTTGTACTGCGTCTTGCTGGCAGTCGTTTCCGCTGCTTTTGTAGTCTCCTTCACCGTTGTCTCAGTAGCCTTTGTGGTCTCCTGAGAAGCAGATGAACTTTCCTTTTCTTTTGTTTCTTCCTGGCTGGACTCCGGTTCCTTGGTTTCTGCTTCACTGCTTTCCGGAACTTTACCAGCTCCTTCATTGAGCTTTGCGATCAGTGCAGAAAGCTTTTGATCCGATTCTGCTGCTTTGCTCAAAGAATCATTCACCGTCTGAATCAGTGTTGCTGCGCTATCACTTGCATGAACTTCTTCCAACCATGCTGCAACTTCGCCATCAACGGTTCCATTGTTAATATAAAGCTTACCATCTTCGTCTGTGCACACATACTCCCGGATCATACTGGGTGCAAGGGTATCGATATTCTTAAACTTCACTTCATAATATACATATACCACATAAGTACCATCTAAAATACCATCTTTTGTATAGCACTTGATATTCTGATAATCCTCAATATACTCTATCTCTTTTGCAACGGTATCCTTATCTGGTGCATTCACCATGATCTTGCCCAGTGCTTTTACATCACCTTTGGCCAAATCCTTAAAATACGTTACAAAAAGTTCATAAATACCGGAATCGGTATCTTCTTTCAACTCAATCGCAGTTTCCGGAATGCTCTCCGTCTCGTTAATCGGTATAATCTCCCCAGACTCACCCTCACCTTCAGTTGAAGTGGAACAGCCTGTCAGAACAAACATAAACATCATCGAAAACAGACAGATCACGCTGATATGCTTGAAAAACAGTCCGCGTGCTTCTGTATGATCCTGATGTCCAGCTGCCTTTCCTCTGGTCATCTGTCTCCTCCTTTTTTGACAGCTTCATGCTGCATCATTCACTTGATATCAGTCAAATTCCTTAATTCCTGATATCGCTCAAAGTGTTCCTTTGTAATGATAACAAAAGCACCTGCATTTTGCAAGTGCTTTTCACAAAATAAGAGTTTCTATCAAAACAAAAATGCATCTGACAGGAGTCGAACCTGCGCACATGCCTCCGGAGGGCACTGCTCTATCCACTGAGCTACAGATGCATCGATTTGAATTATACATAATCTTCAAACATTTTGCAAGTACTTTTTTTCAGTCCTACACCACTTTTATATTTTTTGTGTATTTTGTATCGTTTTCCCATACTTTTTCGGTATGAATTGTTTTATTTTGTAAACGATTTCTCTGCTATGCCAACATTTTTTCACATTGCGTCCCTTTACAGCTTTATGATTTCATAAAACAGACGTAAAAATTTACATTTTGAAAACTGTTTTTGAAATTTTATTTGATGGATCGTCCACGCCAACGAAATGCAAAGCATTTTGGTGGTTGCTTCTGAACCGTTCCGTAATCGGAAAATAAATCCTAAAAAGTAAGACTATTTTTATTGACAAACCTTTTTCAATGTGATACTCTTTATATGACTTTTCTTTTAGTCATATCCATTTTTCATTTCAGGAGGGCACTTATGCAGTATAATCATTTCATGAACTATATTCAAAACACATTTCAGCAGATGATGGGACCAGAGGTTCCCGTACAGATTCAACCCGTTTTAAAGAATAACAATGTACATCTCGATGCACTTACCATTCTTCCAGAAGGGCAAAATGTCACACCTTCTATTTATCTGAATGACTACTATCGACAATATCAGGAAGGAACACCGCTCCCTGCAATTATTCAGGAAATTCACGAGATTTACGAAACGAACCGCGGTTCTTTTCAAGTGGATACAGAGCTTATTCTAAACTTTTCTCTTGCCAAAAATCTGATTGCCTACAAATTGATCCACTACGAATCCAACCAGGACCTTCTGCAAACGGTCCCGCATATTCGCTATCTGGATCTTGCCATTGTATTTTACCTGCTGCTTGGCAGTGATGCATCCGGAGATGCTACGGCACTGATCACCAATGAACATTTAAAGCTTTGGGGAAGTGATGTTGATACACTTTATGAACTGGCTGCACATAATACGCCTCTTTTATTAGAAACTACCTTCACTTCCCTGGAAAATCTCATGCGTTCACTCATTATAGAAGATTTAAAACGCGAAGCAGCGGCTTATAAAGAACAGGAACAGATTTCGGATGCCGGAATGCTTTCTGATCAGACTCTGGCTTTAATGGCAGATGATATCTTAAAGCAATATACCGATCAGCAGAATCGCCCGGAGATGTTTGTTCTGACGAATAGCAGTCGCTGTAACGGTGCTGCGGCTTTGCTGTCAGAAAAAACCTTAAAACAGGCGGCACATACAATTGGCGGCAATTTTTACATTCTTCCCAGCAGTATCCATGAAGTGATCCTGCTTCCAGATGAGGAAGATCTGGAGCCTTCCAGTCTTCTGGAAATGGTACAAAAGATCAATGCAGACGATGTGGCACCAACAGAAAAGCTTTCCGACACCGTATATTATTACGATGCGGAAAGCCATCAAATTCATTATATCGAAGCTTGAAAAACACTGCTTGTTCTATCTCAAAAACAGCACGCATTTTCAAGGGTGATTCTAAATTGTTATCTTATTTTTACAAAACGAAAGGTTCAGCCTTTTGCGCCTGTAAATCGGCCGCAGTATTCCTTTAATGCACTGGCAGAATAGCCTTCCTTGGAAAAGGTCTGATTCAGTTCTGTTCCAACGATCGCTCCATCTGCAAAATCCAGATAATTTTCCAGTTCACCCAGATACCGGCTGCCAAAGTCCAGTAAAATGGGACGGGTTGCTGCGGCTTCTGCTGCGTACAGATAAAATACATACGGATCGCCATCTAAAGCCGAAAGGAAATCTACATTTCCTTCCTTACCACACCAGATAAATCCTCTTGCAAACTGCATATTCTGAACAATCCGGTCTCCAGAAGCCGGCGTAATCTCGCGGATCAGGCAAGGGCCATTTTCATCCAGAAGATAAACGGCTAATTGTCCCTGTTCTTCAAACGGCAGATTGGGAATCCGGATTCCCGATATCCCTGCATGCGCTGCATCTTTTGCAAAATCTGCCAGTCCATAGCGCAGCACCTTATGAAATCCCACTTCTAAAACCAGTGCGATTCCCTGATGGGTAAGCTTTGCTGCTAATGTGATACAATCGGAAAGGGCATCGGTACAGATTAAGCTAAGTGCTGCAAACTGACTTTCTTTTAAAACAGAAGCGACTTCTTCCGGCTCGGCTGTCTGAAAAACCGACTGTTCCATTCGCATCATAAAGAGTTTCGTTTTCTTTTCCTGATACTGCTCTAACATCTGATTCAGCTGATTCATGATTCCACCTTCTTTCTCATGCAGGCTTCGATCCAATTGCGATCGGCTTTTCCTGACAATACAACGACAATATTTTCATCCAAGGCATAATCCTGCGATGCTTTTAACGCTTCTGCTACCGCATATGCACTATTCTCGCCCGGCAAAAAGCCTTCAATCGCTGCCACTTCTAACGCTGCCTGAATCGCTTCATCCCGCGTTACCACAGAAGAAAATACACGTTTTTTTTCAACAAGAGCTGCCAGTTCCGGTTCCGCGCCCATCGCGCAGGGATGACCTTCATAGCCACATCCCGTTTTGCAGTCTCCGTTTTCATCCAAAAGGAACAACGAACGCATACCATGTGCAATTCCTTCTTCACCCTGTTTCAGAACTGGATAGGATTCTCGCTCTGCTGCGATCATTTTTACCTCTTTTTCTTCTTCAAACACAGAAAAGACACCGATTCCTGCTGCATCAGAACCCACAGATGCCACGATCAACTCCGGTAATTTTCCACAGCTTTCTACGATCTGCTCTTTTAATTCCTGTCCGATCACTTTCTGATATTCACGAACCATCAGCGGATACGGATGCGGTCCTGCTGCACGAGTCTGAATGAAAACAGTCCGAGGAGCCTGTGCAATCCAGCAGTTTTCCGCTGCTTTCCAGGTTTCTTCAAAATCCCCCGGAATGATCGTGATCAAAGCACCCGATAACTGAATCCGCATCATTTCTTCCTGACAAGTTCCTGTCAAAATCTCCGGCATCACGACTTCACATTCCATTCCCATCGAAGCTGCCAAAGCCGCTGCGATACATCCATGCTGCGGATCGCTGATCGGTATCAGCACTTTCCGCTTACCGATCCGCTTGCCCATAATCATCTGTCCAGCGATCGCCTGGTAACTGCTGCCGCCTTCTGGAAGCAGATCTTCTCTCTTAAAGTAAATATCCGGTCCATATTTTTTGGACAACAATCTTGCTTTATATAAAGCAGTTTTTCTTCCAGCATACATATTGCAATAAAAATCCAGTTCCCTGGTAAAACATTCATCCTGAGCAACAAATTGATGCTCACCTTCCATTTCAGCCAGTGTGTTCATCAATGCCTCCGAGACATACTGACCGCCAAATTTCTGCTGGAAATATCCTCGTCTTTCCATAGGTCTATCCTCCTCATTTCCAAACTTTTCCATTTTCTCTCATTGCACAGATACAGCCTGTAAAGAGGCTTTGTATTCTTCTGACAGCACCTCATCCATACTGCCAGAGCGCAGCCCCTGCAGATCCATCGTAATATAGCCAAATCCCTGTCCTTTTAAATAGGAAATGACTTCTTCCCGCCGTTCCAGAAGAAGCAAAAAATCTGCTGGTTCTACTTCAATCCGTGTGATCACATCATGTACCCGAAGTCGGCAGGAAACAAGCCCCAGCTGCTTCAAATGCTGCTCGCCCGCTTCTATTTTCTGCAACAGCGCACGATCCAAAACCGCACCATAAGGCAAACGGGTCGCCAGACAAGGGGTAGAAGGTTTCGAAGCCGTTTCCAGATGCAGTGCAGCTGCCAATCTTCTGACCTGTGCTTTGGTATAACCACAACGCGCCAGCGGACTGATCACTTGATTTTTCTGCAATGCTTTCAGTCCTGGTCGGAAAGTATTCCAATCTTCTGCATTGGTTCCATCTAAAACACTCCTGCATCCTTTTTCCTGTGCCAGTTCCTGCAACGCATGGAATAAATAATCTTTACAATAAAAACAGCGCTCCGGTGGATTGGATTGGATTTCTGGAATCGCATACTCATCAACGGATAAAAGCTCTCCCTTTGCGCCATATTCCCCAGCTAAACGCATCGCTAATTCCTGATCGGCCTGCGGATGAAGCATCGTCTGAAACGTTACCGCATACACCGTACGTCCAAGCCTTGCCGCCTGCATACAGGCTAATTTCAACACAACAGTACTGTCCACTCCTGCCGAAAACGCAATACAGCAATCCCCCTGCGCAAGCAGCTCCCGCAGCAATCGGCAGAGGCGTTTTCGCTGCAGCTGTTCTTCCTCACAAAGTACCTGGTCAATTGCCAAATACTCGTCGAATTCTTCCATATTCATTCCTTCTTTGTCAATTTTCGCTTATCTTAGTGCTTTCAAAAGCAACTTTCCTTTTGGAATTCGTTTTATTTTTAGAATTTCTTTCCTTTCAGAACTTCTTTCCTTTCAGAATCTCATTTCTTTCGAATTGGAATCCAAGCTTTGTAACCTTCCCTCTGAAGTGCATCTGAAAATACGAAAACGGTTTCTATAAGGATACCATAAAACATATCCTGATTCAACAGCATCAGATTTTGTTTTTTCTGTTTTTCTTATTTTTTTGACAATTTATAAAATTTAAAATGCAGTTCAAAAAAACTTGATTTTACAGGTATTATCTGATACTCTTTTTTTCGAACAACTTTATTTTGGAAAGGACTCTACACTATGCTCTATAAAATCCCCATCGAAACTTCCGCCCGCCATATTCATATCAGCAAAGAAGATTTCGAAACATTATTCGGCCCCGATGCCGAATTGACCGTTAAAAAAGAATTAAGCCAGCCCGGTCAATTTCTTTCCGATCAACACCTGACGATCAAAGGCCCACGCGGCGAATTTGAAAAAGTCAGTATCCTGGGACCTTTTCGTAACGAAACGCAGGTAGAAATTTCATTAACCGATTCCCGAAAACTGGGGATTCCTGGCGTAATCCGGCAATCCGGCGATATCAAGCAAACACCCGGCTGTACTTTGATCAGTGAGCACGGCTCTCTGGAACTTCCTCAGGGCGTTATCGTTGCCAAACGTCATATTCACATGACACCGGAGCAGGCTCTGCACATGAATGTCTATGACAATGATCAGGTTTGTGTCATCACCAAAAGCTACGAACGTGCCATGATTTTTGCAGATGTAGTCGTTCGTGTTCACAAAAATTTCCGACTCGCTATGCATGTAGATACTGATGAAGCCAATGCCTTCTCCAGCGACTCCGATCCCTACGGCATCATCGTAAAATTATTTGATGACAAAAACTACGATCTGCTGATGTGGATGGATGAACTGGAAAACGGTATCTATCGTTAATGTAGTTTCTCCTGCTGAAAATTCCCAAAAAACGGTATAGTATAACACCTATACCGTTTTTTGGCTATTTTTCATATTTTACGTGAACTGCTTTGTACGCTTTCTAGAAGCTGCTTTCCTTTTTATCACTTCTGCGGCAGAACGATTCAAGCATTTCCCATTTCCCAGCACACTTTTAGCGATTCAGCTGTTCTTTTACAAAAACAATTACTTCTCCTACCAAATCATCGCGATTTTCCTCTGTAATGTAAAAACAACGGCAATTCGGATGATTGCGAACGGTTTCCAAAAACGGAATTTCTTTTGTCTTCACAGCTGCGATCACCGGTGTTTCTCCATCCAATACCGATAAAATGCCTTTACAAAAAGCTTCAGATTTTTTCTCCAGAAAACCAATTTCATCCATCAGAATCATGTCGTGATCACCGGGAAATTCCTGAAATTTTTCCGCAAAACGATCAAATACTTCTGTATTGGGCTTCGGTTTTTGATCTTTACAGTATCCTACGCAGTTTTCTTCGTGCTGTTCATGCGGCTGACCTGCTTCATAAATATAAATCGGATTTCCATAAACGGGATCTTCCAATTCCTGTTCTTTTTTTGTTTCAAATCCACAAACGGATACATCCAACGCCTCTAATACGCGGTGGATCAGGGTACTTTTCCCAACTCTCCGTTCTCCTACGATTAATGCATGCATCTCCATCTTCCTTTCTACGCTTCTACACGATCCAATTTCGGATTTCTTTTCATTGATTCTATCAGCATCTAACTTGCTTCCAACCAGATGAACTCTTAAGAAACTATGAGAAACGAATTTCGTTCTGAT
This sequence comes from uncultured Lachnospiraceae bacterium, assembly GCA_964613155.1. GTDB lineage: Bacteria > Bacillota > Clostridia > Lachnospirales > Lachnospiraceae > TWA4. The sequence goes on from CAZTHP010000035.1 coordinate 11,816, forward strand.
TTTATCATCTTTCCGTTTTTTTGTCAAATTTACCCGAATTTTTCGGATATTTTTCCGTGAAATATCGTGAAATCAAACAAAATAAAGGCATTACGTGTTTCTCTGCACAAAACAGGCAGACCATAACCCTACAGCCTGCCCATTTCGTTTTTCAAATTCTTTTGTTTTCGTTCTTACGTTTTATCCACGTTTTTTCAATCCTTAAATCTACTTTACCGTCACTGTTACGGTTTTCTTATAACTTCCTGCCTGGATCGTAATCTTAGCAGTTCCTTTCTTGATTCCCTTGATCGTGCCGCTTGCTGTAACTGACGCAATCTTGGAATTCGAAGATTGATACGTTACTTTTTCAGAAATACCGTATGTTTTCGGACTCAGTTTCAGTGTTTTCTTTTCATTTACCGTAATAGAAGATTTTACATTGGTGATACCCGGTACCGTAATGGTAATCTTCACACTCTTGCTGCCAGAAGTTGCTGTAATAGTTGCACGACCAACCGCTGCTGCTGTAATCTTACCTGCTGTAGTTACCGTTGCTACCTTTGTATTCGAAGACTGATACGTAATCTTTTCTGTACTGGTAAACGGTTTCCGCGTCAGTTTCAGTGTATAACTCTTACCTTTTGCAAGCGTCATCTTCTGATTCGTAACGTTTGTAACAGACAAACTTGTCGTTTTAACCGTCTGAGTGGTTACTTTCACCGTATACGTTCTGCTCTTGCCGCTTGCCAGCTTGATCGTCAATTTCGCAGTTCCAGCCTTTAAGGCAGATAAGGTTATCTTACCAGTGCTCTTATCTAAACTTGCTTTCAGAAGCTTTGTGTTATTGGATTTTGCAGAAGATACCGAATCCCCTTTTGCCATTGTAACACTCATCGTTGCAGTTTTTCCCTGCTTCATCGTAATCGACGTTAATTTTCCAGGAATTTCCAGTACAGGGGTCAGCTTACTGCCTACCGTTCTGGTCTTGGTTGTTTTGCAGACAGAACAGGTTGCTTTTTGAATCTCTGCAGAAAATACCGTTGCACTGGAAGCTTTTTTCCAGCTGCCATAACGATGCGCAACTTTCGCAATCGTCTCAGTTTTTCTTTCTCCACAAGCACAGGTATAAGTCAGCTCTCCTACTTCCGTACACGTTGCTTCTTTCGTCACAACGCCTTCTCCCCATACATGATTTTCCAGATTCTTTTCCACTTCTTCGGTTTTCGTTTCTCCACAAGTACAGATATAGGTGATTTCTCCTGTTTCCATACAGGTTGCTTCTTTTGTAACAATACCTTCTCCCCATACATGTTCACAAACCGGGCAGGTTTCCCAGGTTAAAATCGGATAACCGTCATGATACGTATCGACTGTAGCGTTTTTGAACGAATCTCCCAGAACCGGTGCCAAAGCTTTCAGTTCTTCTGCTGTTTTCGCAGCAGTTTCTCCGTTCAAGGTATATTTATCACTGTAAGCACCACCTAATGCATCCATTGTATCTTCTGTCTGAAGATAATAAGAATTGGATGCGGTACAGTTTTTTGTAGAGACAAAGCCTAATAACGCACCAGCTTTTACATAGGTATTTTCACCACGAGATAAGGTTCCGGCATGGTAACAATTTGTAATCGATGCGCCATAGCCCAGACCTGCAATACCGCCTAATCCAGCGCCGCCTGCATCTAAAGTAGAAACCGCGGTAATCGCTCCCACATTATAACAATTCTGAATTTTAGCAGCTGCATAACCAACAATACCTGCAACGCCATGATTTCGAACCAATGCAGTTGCTGTAACGGCTCCTGCATTATAAGAATCGGTAACCACACCGGCTGCTGTTGTTTTATAGAAATAACCAGCAATACCACCTACATTAGAAACACCCGTTACAGCACCATTATTTGCGCATCCACGGATTGTTCCTTCATAGCCATAACCCAGGATACCACCTGCATACTGATAAGAAGCGGTAATGTTTCCTTTATTCTGACAATTTTCAATGCTAATCGCTGCATTGCTTCCTACTTTTCCGACAATGCCGCCGATATAAGCATAACCGGAAATCTCTGCTTCATTGGTACAGTTGAGAATACTTACTCCTTTTGTTCCGACATATGCTGCAATTCCGGCAATTCCGGCTGTAGAGCTTGCATTGGAACAGGTTACGGAACCGTCTACTGTAACATTGCGGATAACAGCACCTGATACTGCGCTAAATAAAGCGGGCATAGCATTTTGTTTCATCTGCAAAGTAATGGTATGACCTTCGCCATCAAATGTACCTGCATAATAACGGCTGGTTGCACCAATTCCGGCAAAATCGGAAGGCATTTCCAAATCGGCTGTTAATCTTGCATCAAGCGCAGTCTGGTTCAATGTATTAACCTGATTTGCAAACCAGATTAAATCATTGACACCGTTTAATTCATAAACATCTTCCTTTGCACTCGGTGCCGGTGTATCCAGAATCGTAAGATCCAGTATACAGGTTCTGGTAACATTCCGATACGTATACATAACGACCAGCTGTTTCCCGATCAGCGCTGCGGAATATTCACCCTCCTGCAAAACAACTGCTTTTGTTGGAGCATCGGAATAATAAGCAGCAATTTTCATACCGGTCGAATCAAATGCTTCATCCGAAGCGTAAATTACGTTTTTCGGATTGCTCTGGAATCCAATGTTTTCCAAAACTCTTGCCTCTACAGTAATGGCGTATGTATAACGATATTCCTTTCCGCCATGAGAACCAGAAATTACGATTTCTGTATCATCTGTACTTAATTTATCTTCCACTGAAACAGAATAATCCGTAATCAGTTCCTTCGTACCATCCGAATACAGTGCCCAGATTTCCAGACCAGCCACATCAAATGTCTGTCCTTCGATATAAGCCAGTTTCACCGGATCGCCTGTTTTCTGGATTTCTGTCAAGGTTGTCGTATCGTTAATAAAACATCTCGGTACCGGCATTCCTGCTGCCGTTATGTTTTCGGTTTCTAATCGATTGTTGCTAAAACCAACCGAAGCCATGAATTTGTAAATTGCATCCGATTCTTTCGGTAATACCCAGCTTCTGGAAGTTCCATTTAAGTTCTTTAAATATTCTGCTGTCTTCAAGCCTGCAAATGTTGTAATTTCCGTAATCGTATCACTGGAATCATGACGATACACAGCGGGATATGCATACGTATCTACGCTATCTGCAAAAGAAGATCCGGTAAGCCAGTAACAGTTTGTATAAACAGCACCGCCATTATCCGTTCCCAATGCCTGTGCATTCGAATAACTAATCGCATTGACATAACCTGCGTTGTAACAATTGATTACAGGAACTTCACAAGTCCCGCAAATACCACCTGCATTCTGACGTCCTGCATAAACAGAACCAAAGTTTGCACAATTGCGGATCATACCACTGTTCCAGCCTGCACCGCAAATACCGCCAACACCTTTTGAATCCGTATTCTTTACTTCACAGAAGTTCAGACAATTTTCAATGATCGCACCGGTTGAGCCGTCTCGCAGCTGAGAAGCTGTAGTCTGACCAATCTTTCCTACAATACCTGCAACCGAACGTCTGCCGTATACATAACCTGCTACTGCAACATTTCGTACCGTTGGATCTACGGCTGCATCCTTTGCCAGATCGGAATCGTGGTTACCCAAACGACCGATCAAACCAACCGCAACACTATCTCCATAATTGCTTCCGCTTACGTGGCGGTCGCAATACAGGTTGAAGATCCTATGTCCTTGTCCATCAAATGTACCATTAAACGAGGAACCCAGATGAGAGTTTCCATCTCCTTGTGATTTGGAATAGTCAATGTAATGCATCTGAGACTGACCGCCTATCGTCATATAACGAGCACCGCTCCAGCTTCCACTTTCCGTTTGGTAACCGCCCATGTCCAGATCAGCTGTGATCAAAACGGTCTTTCCTTTAAAATCAGCAAAGCTTCCATCTGCCTGAACTCCATACCAATAGCTACTACTGGATACGAGGTTACCTCCATTGGGACCGCCTACATCTCCACTGGAAGAAGCGGCACGAATCTTGCGGTTTTTCAGCTTGGCATATTCCTGCGGTGTATAGCGTTCTACTGCGCCATCTTCATCCACATCGTCTAAAATCGTGGTAATTTCCGCATTATAAATACCATTACAAATCGCTGCCATACCTGCTAACTGAGCCGGTGTTCCAATAGAAAGTTCCTTTGCATCTGCATCATACCAGCTAACATCTAACGTAACACCATCCCATGCATGTTCCTGAGCAGACTTGGTAAATGTCGGTAATGTGATCGTAAATACCCCTTTTCCATCCAGATAATTCTTCACATTACTTGACGTTGTTAATGAAGTTACTTTTCCTTCTGCTGTTACTTTGAAAGAAAATTCGGATGCATAGCAGCCATCTTTGGTAATCGTTGCTGTATAATTACCCGGCACTAAGCTGAATTTTGTTTTAGCCGGAACAGCTGCCACTGCCTCAGTTGTATCGGTTGCTTCTACGGCTTCCACTGCCTCATAAAACATGCCTTCATGCGTTGTTTCGACATAGGTATAACCAATTCCGTTGCTGATCACGATCTGCGCATCTGCTGGATTGGTTACAAATGTAACCGCCGTATGTTTTTCGATATGGAAGCATTCCCATACTTCATCCCAATAATAGGTGTAAGAAGTTCCATTGATCGTAATGGTATGATCCTTTGCTGTTAAATAAAGATATAAGTTGGAATCCGGCTCTGCGATCCAATTGCTGATCGTGCTCGCCGGACTTGTCATTCCCACTTCTCCAGATCGATCAACACCGTCAAATGCATAGGCATAACTATGCCCCTTTCCTTGATAGAAAACTGTTTCACCACCATCAATCTTAACGGTATAAAGACCTTTTTCTGCCGTGATCTCACCCAGATTTACGGTTGCCAGATAAAGCGCACTACCTGCTGCATCCTGACGCTGTGCTGTAATCACTGCATCATTGACACCTTCTGTCAGTTTTTTGCCATTCCATCCAGTTGATACATTGCTTGCTGCATTTTTATCAACATAAGGGCGAATGGAACCACCATTTACGACCAATGTCCCACCAGAAGCATCATTTCCCTGCGCATAACCGCCGCCGCCAACTGCGGCACCGGAGAAATCGGTATTGATGTTCAAGGTTGCTTCGGCATCCACGATTACATTTGTTCCGGAAGATCCGCCAGTAGAGCCAGCACTTCCGCCAATTGCCGCACCACGAGAATTGGTCACGATATGATAACTTCCTCGATGGAAGGTGATCGGACCCGGTTCTTCGGTCGTAGAAGATGCAGCGGAACCTGCACCGATTACAGCACCCTGTTTTGTTCCTTTTACAAACAAGGAACCTGTCATATCAAACACAAGCGTACCGTTCATTTCTTGGGAAGCTCCACCAATTGCAGCTCCCTGTGAATTCTTATACAGATATAAGGTACCATCGCCATCGATTGTCAAAGCCGTTCCTTTGGCTGTATGAATGGCTGCATTATTAGAAGAACGATAGCCAATATCGTAATCCAGCAGACACGTTCCGTTTACCGTCAGGCGGTTTCCCATTCCCGCAAAATCCACCATATTTGTAGTATACGTAGACGATTTGATGGAGTTGTATACATTTTCTAATGTCAAATGAATGCCCGGTGCTGCCAAACAGTTGATCGTCACAACATTCGCTGTACTGGAAACGGCACCATACTGCGGACTGGTGCTATCTGTATTGTATACCACACCATTTCCGACGATCGTGACCTCCTGAACACCTTCTGCTACTGTAATGGCAGCCATTGCACCTTCCTGAAGCTGATATCTACCATTTTTTGTAATCGTATAATCTTCGGAAATCACAACCGGTTCTGCACTATCGCCCTCTGCTGTAGAGTCTTCCTTTGCAAAGTCTTCCTGTGTTGTTTCCTCTTTGGAGCCTTCTTCTTTTGAAGCTTCCGATTCCAGAGCACTTTCCTCTTCCACAGCAGACTCTTTTTCCGGTTCCTCTGCACGAGAAACCTGTTCCTGCTCTGCTGCTGATTCCTTCTCCAGATTCGCATGTTCCTGGATATTTTCTTTCTCCTCTGCGGATTCTTCCTGTGCCGCTTGACCAGCTGCTGTATCTTCTGCCTCAGCAGCATCTTCTGCTGTCGCAGCAGTTTCCTGCATCCCTGCTGCGAATGCTGTCACAGAAGTCATCGGCACTTGACTGATTACCATCGCCAATGCCAAGATCAGCGATAAAAGTCGTTTTTTCATGTTGCACTCTCCTTTTTTAGATTGAGAACGGTTGACTGAAAACCGTTCATTTCATTTATTTATCGGTTTCGTGCATGTTTAAAGCCACAAACCGTTAAATACCTGTTTATTCGGCCTCGTCGATCACATAATAATTGCCATTTTCGTCCACGTAGACCATTCCATATTCTGTTAAGCCAAAATCCTCTAAGGAATCTCCCTCTTGATCGTTTGTCTGATACAGATTTTCGGGTTCATCCACCAGCTCCACTTCTCCTTTCAATACAGCGCTGTCCTGCTGGGAAGCGGCACTGCCAATGTCAACCTTCCAGGCAGCTACTAATGCCAGCATCATTCCCACTGCCAGTACCAGCATCACATCGGAAAGATTGCTCAGATAATTCATGGGATTGACATCTTCCGAAGCATTTGCTCGCTGCCGCCTTTGAGAAAATCGGTTCTTTTTCAGCATCTTCCCCCTCCTTTCGCCTTTACCTTTATTTTTCCTCTACAAGCTTTATTTTTCTTTTACAAGTTCTAAAACGCATACCGTCAGAGCTTCCAAAATCGACATATAATTGGCATACCAGCGCTTGCGGATAGTCGAGATCAGCATGGCCGCAGCGGCACTGATCAAACCAACGATCGTCGTATCAAATGCGGTCAGCAGCGACTGCGAAAGTGTTACGGTATCCCCTTGTCCTAATGCAATAATACCTGGTCCCAAAGGAATTAACGTTCCAAGCAAACCAAACATCGGCCCTAATTTGGCGATCAGATCGGTTACTGCCACACGGCGATCCCAATAAGCTTGTTCTTCCTCAACTAAACGAAGTGCCAAAGCTTCCCGCATATCAACTGATAATTCTGGATGTTTGGTTAACTCCGTCAACATCTTTTTCTGACTTTTTAACAAGCCACTTTTTTCAATATTGGCTGCAAGTTCCGTTTCTTTTGAATCGGTAGATTCACGCAAAGTTTCAACCAGTTGCGGCATCTGTACCTTTAAATATCTGTGTTCCGTCAAAAATTCCACGAGCAGCGCGCCAAAACAAAAAATAACGGCTGCAGTTAATAGTAAAAGAATCAGGATTACGGGCACATTTAAACTGCTTGCCACAGCCCGCAGCATATCTCCTACCTGAATTTGATTAAAAAAGCTCATTTTTCTGCTCCTATCGTTCTATTTCTTTCTGGTATCTGCGATACATACTCACTCCACCGCTCAAAAACAACAGCAATGCCAATCCCGCTGCGGTCAGCAATGCTACATGATTGTTGAAGGAAATACTCAATGCCACCGAACCGCCTTCCTGAGCGCCTTCTGCACCATTTTGCGATCCAGAAGAAGCTTGCGAATCAACGGAACTTCCGGCCATCTTTACACGCCGAACCTTTAATATTTTCGAAGTTTCCCCTTCTGGCTTTTGTGTATTTCGGCTGTTCTCTACCTTTTGCTTAGATTTCTCCTTCTCTAGATCAGAAAGCGCATCTTTTTGCGCTTGAGAAGGATCCTTTGTGACCGATGCCAACAGTGAATCGTGGTCTGAATCCTGGTCGTTCTTTTCGCTTCCCACTTCGGTACGATTCGGATTTTGAGAATCATCCTTCTGATGTTCTTCTGTTTTTTTCCCCGTTTCGGTTCCTGGATCATCTTTCCCTTCACTTCCCGAATCATCTTCATCTTCCTTTCCAGTTTCAGCTCCTGGGGTGCCTTCGCCCTCGTTTCCGGTTTCACCTCCCTGACCGCCTTCGCCGCCATTTCCAGTTTCACCTCCCGAACCGCCTTCGCCGCCCGTTCCTGTCCCAGAACCATCCTGGTCTCCTTTGTTGGAATTTCCGACATCATCACCAGAACCACTTCCGCTTCCCGCATTCCCTTCAGAACCACTTCCCGAACCCGTTCCTGTGCCCGTGCCCATTCCGCTACCTTCGCCGCCGCCTTCGTTATTTTCGTCTTCCCCTACCACAATTTTTACAGTTGTGGTCAGATCCGAAGCATCAATATCGGTCGCTTGATATCGAATCGTAATCTCAGCCTCCCCTTTTCCAACAGGAATCAATTTTCCATCCGAATCAACTTTTACAACAGAAGAATCACTGGAAGAATAGGTCAATCCTTCGGTAATCATCTGAGAAATCGCCTGATCGGCAGAATCAACGGAGACTTCCAGCGTTTGATTTTCTCCAACTTTGACTTCCATTTCCGAAGCAGCATGAAGCGAGGGACTTCCTTCATACGTCACCATAACCATATTGATATCGTAAATAGAATCCGATGCCACGGTTTGTCCAGGATAATCCTGTCCTAACATCAATCGAAAACGATGCGTGCTGTTTAATTCGATTTCCCCTTCTCGATATTCAGAAAAATCTGAAACACGCCCATAATTATCTTGAATCGCTAACATGCCTGGCACCACAACTGCGGATTCCCAAACAGCATCGGTATCGGTGACACCGTCTTGTTTGGAATAATACTGCGAAACCGTCGGAAATGCGTATTTTTCCGCAAGTAAAGTCGAAAGATAATAGTTCTTACTGGCATTGTGACCGTCACTTGCTTTAAAATTGACATAATTAATCTGTGATACCGAAATTCCCGCATTTTCCAATAAATCGGCGATCAAAACACCCTCCGCTTCCGCATAAGCCAAAAAACCGCCATTGGAATTCATCGTATACAATGCATTGCTAACGCCAATTGCTTCCATATCCGAAACGGAATATTGGGCTTTCGTAACAAACGGCAGACCAAAATACCCTGCTTGGATCGTCAAGGTATCTGCCTGTGCCGCAGGATACAACGGAATGGCAGAAACAAGCATTCCCAGCAGAACAATACTTACTAGAAAAGTCGATAAAAACCTTCTGCATCTTCTTTTCATTTTGTTCCCCCAGCATCTGCTTCCGTAAACTCAATCGTCACAACGGAACGAACCCAATTTCCAGATTGTCCGCCCGGAATGACCACCCGCAATGGCTGCTGATAATCTGGAAGTGCATCCGAACCATCTGCAATGGATAAAATAATCTCATAATTCTCCCAGCTAACTTTTCCTAACGTTACAACATACTCATCGCTCGCCGTAAAGCGAATGCTTTTAAATTCCTCTAAGGATCTTCCATACTGCTCCAGAAATGTGTTCAGAGTTGGTCCATAGGCATGAACTGTTCCCGCTTTTTCGGACTGCCCCTCTGCTGTTGCCGACACACATTTCATTTCCATTAATTCTCCTGGTGTAACGAAAAAATCTTCTTCTTCCAATCCGATAATTAAAATTTCCTGATCTTCATAAGCCGATATATCTGCTGTTCCACAAGCGGAAAATAGCAGTATACAGCAAAGAAATCCTAGGATTCCAATTCTTCTATTTCTATGAATTTTCGTGCTTTCTTTCATGAACCATCCTCCTATTTTCCAATGGAATTTGCAACGAGTGCTTCATACTGTGCTTCTGTCAGATCACAATGATAAAACAGTGCAAAATATTCTGCCGTTTCTTCGTAAAGATCATAATCGGCTTCCTCTGGATAAAGGACTTTGGTCATCCAGATCATCCCCAGATAACGCTGCACGGATGGTGGAAATCCCATCCAGTTATAAGGACCATACGGAACCTCATAATACTGTCCCGTTTGAATTGCCTTTAACTGTTTCCACAAAGCATCATCTGCCGCATAAGAATACATACTTTGCGGCGCAAAAAAGATCACATCTGGATTCCAAACCATAATCTGTTCAAAATCAACTTCATTACCAATTCCTTTCGAAGAAGGATTCTCTGCTACTGCCAGGTTGTTGGTCAAAAGATCCAAAACTTGAGAATGATAGGAATCTTTACAAATGACATTGCAGCCTAAATCTCCCAGACAATACAAAGCAGAAACTTTATGTTCTTCTCCCACCTGTTCCATGATCGACTGCGTTCTCTCATAAATCCGCTTGCAATAATCCGCTAGCTTCTGCGCCTGTTCTTCTTTTCCCAAAAGATCTCCTAACAGCTGATAGGCCTCGTCCATCGTATCAAAAGATGCCTGGATATGTACCACAGGGATTCCCGTTTGTTCCTGAAGCACTTCCAGATCGTCTTCCATATCCTCTTTGCTTTCTCCTACATCAACAATGACCTGCGGCGCTACTTTTAAAAGTTCTTCTTTATTTAATTCCTTCGTTCCACCGTATAATTGTCCTAAAACTGGTAACTGATAATACGTCGTATCCAGATATTTTTCCGCTTCTGCAGACCATTCACTTGCCAGTGCTGCCATTTCATCCGGTGCCAATGCAAATGTTACAATCTGCGCCAAAGGACCGCTCGCTACATAGCTTGTGATCGTTTCTGGAACTTGTACTTCTCGTCCCAGCGAATCCACAAATATTTTTTGTGCGACCACTTCCTGCTGCGCACTTTTTTGCAGCTGACATCCCGTCAAAAATGCAGCACCCATCATCAGACAAAGTAACGCAGCAAACAGCCAAATCCTTTCTTTTTTAGTTTCTCTGTTCTTTCTGTCTCGTTTTCTCATGCAACCTTCCCCTCTTTGTATTATCGTTTCGGTAAGATCATACAGCCGTTTTCCGTCTGCATAAATTGCACCTGAATTCCATACAAACGAAAAACCAATTCTTCCGTCAACATCGCATTTGGCGTACCAAACGCTTCTACTTTTCCATCTTTTAAAGCCAGAATCTGATCCGCGTACCAAAATGCATGCTGCGGATTATGTGTAGACAGCATGATCGTATATCCTTGCTTCGACAGCAGATGCACCTGCTCCAAAACCCGCGTCTGATTTCCATAATCCAGATTACTGGTCGGCTCATCCATCAATAAAATCTTTGTCTGCTGCGCCAATGCACGCGCGATCAGTACTAATTGCTGTTCTCCCCCCGATAACCGCGTATAATTTTTGGAAGCCAACTGTTCAATCCCCACTTTCGCAAGCGCCTCCTCCGCAATCTGCCGTTCTTTTTTACCAGGAGCAGCAAATGCAGAAACCCGATGAGAAGTTCCCATCAGCACCATATCCCGGACACTGTAATCAAATACATGCCCATGTGTCTGTGGAATATACGCAATCCGATGTGCCAATTCTTTCGCTGAAAGTTTCTTCGTCTCCTCTCCATTAAGGAAAACACTTCCCTTTTTCGGCTTCAGCACACCTAAAATACAGCGAAACAAGGTAGTCTTTCCAACCCCATTAGGCCCTAACACCGCCAAAAGCTGCCCACTTTCCAATTGAAACGAGAGATTCGACAGCACGTTTTTTTCTTTATAGGAAAATTCCAGTTCCTGTACCGCAATACTCATCTCCCGGCCTCCTGTTTCATAATTAAATAAAGGAAAAAAGGTGCTCCTACAAAAGCTGTCAAAATACCGATCGGAAGCTCCGTTGAAATCAGATTTCGTGCCACATCATCCACTAACAGCAAATAAAAAGCCCCGCTCATGAGTGCCGCCGGCATCAGATAACGATAATTACTGCCGACTAATTTTCGGCAAAAATGCGGAATCACAAGTCCAACCCATCCGATCATACCGGACACCGAAACAGCTGCTGCCGTTGTCAAAGTCGCACAAATGATTACAAGAAAGCGGATTCGATTGGTATTTACCCCCAGCGCATGCGCTTCTTCCTCACCCAATGTCAGCAGATTGATCTGCCAGCGGATCAGAATCAACGGAACGATTCCTAACGCCATTGGAATGATTACAAACTGAATTTCCTTCATCTTCGCACCACTCAGACTGCCCATCATCCAATAGGTGATCGCCGGCAGCTGATCCTCCGGATCTGCCACCAATTTGATATACGAGGTTGCAGCCGAACAAAGGGAACTGATCATCACACCCGCCAAAATCAGATTCACAATCTTTACACCAGGCGCATAATGTGCCACCAGATAAACCACTAACACCGTAGCCATCGCACAAGCAAATGCCGAAATCGTGATTACATACGTATTGCCATCCCATAAAATAGCCAGCGCTGCTCCAAAGGCTGCTCCACTGGACGCTCCTAAAATATCCGGTGCGGCCATAGGATTTTGAAACACCCCCTGATACGATGCCCCTGCAATTGCCAGACATCCTCCCACCAGACAGGCCAATAAAATACGCGGCAGACGCAGCATCCAAACCGCTGCTTCCATCTCCGGTGTCCAAGTCACTTCGATTAATTGCTCCATCTTCGCAAAAACTGGAATCCATCCAGAAAATGGATTCGATGCAAAACATTGGCAAATCTTATACAAAAGAATCCGCACAACCTGTGTCACAGGTACCGTATAACGTCCCAATCCAAAAGACAGAAAAAAAGTAACCACCAATAAAATGCCAAGCAGCATCAAAATCCGAGGAGCATACTTTTCTGCATCCTTCACATTTCCTTCCTCCTTGTTGTCATTTCAATCTGCTAAAAACGAAAAAGAATCTGCACATCGTTTCCTTTTTAGAACAAAAAATCCATACCTGCCAAGAAGTATGGATTTGTACATAAAAAAGGCTTCTCATAGGATTCTATTCTTTTTTACATAAACGTATAAAAGCACAGAAAACACAACGTACAAACATGTATCTATGCAAACCTACTGGTATCCATGCATACACATGTACAAACACTTGTGTCTACCTATGACAAACAATTTTCCATCTCCTTTTCATGGCATCTTTGAAATTTCTCAGAATCTGCAAATGCAAAATTCCCAGCTGTCTTCACGTAAACACTTTCCCAAAAACAACTGCCAGACTTTTCCAAATCCGCAGGAAGGCTCCACCGTTTCCAGCAAAACCCCGTGAATCCCATCCTATAACAGGACTCAGGCCATATCCGCATAACTGCTCAAGCACAAAATCACGCAATTGCATCTTTGCATCTTTGCATCTTTGCATCTTTGCATCTTTGCATCTTTGCATCTTTGCATC
>CAZTHP010000036.1:0-24752 GCA_964613155.1 uncultured Lachnospiraceae bacterium
GAATCGTGGCACCTCTTTCGGTTGTTTTGTTTTTGGCGATTCAATTATACCAAAGATTGGTGCCTTTTTCATGTCAAGACATCAATTTAATACTGATTTTTGCTTAAGTAATCAAGCGTTTATACCGGCTTTGCCGGTGGGAAAGTTGAGTCAATAATTTAGCACTAACTTCTATGATCTAACAATTTAATAGTAACCTTCTGTAATTTGATGTTAACCTATTTTAAGATTGACTTTTTGCGTTTTAATCTTAACTTTCCATAAATTACCCTTTTAATGTTCTGTTTTAGGATAGAAAGCGCGAATCCTCAGTTATTCAATTGCCGATGTGGTTCACCACTAGAAAGGTCTTGAATCTTTCGTTGAAAAGCTGTGAAGCTGTGATAGGGAAAAATTGGATAAAAGCTGGGACAAAAAGAAATGAAAAATGGAAAATTGAGGCAGAAAAAATGAAAAATTTCCATAATGTACTTGCACTTTTTGGAAAGCTGGTTTATAATACCACTGTATTACACTAAATCGACAACGTGAAAAAGCAAGAGGGAAAAGGAGAACGTTATGAAAAAGTTAAGTGCATTATTACTTTCTGTTTTAATGGTTCTGAGTATTTTTACAGGATGCGGCAGTTCTGATAAAGCAGATACCAATGGCGGCAAGGATGATACAAAGGCAGCAGCGGAGTCTGATTGGTCTTATATCAAAGACAAAGGCAAGATGGTAATCGGTATTACATTATTTGCACCGATGAATTATTATAAAGATACGAATTCAGAAGAACTGATCGGTTTTGATACAGAATTGGCAACGAAAACCTGTGAAAAGCTGGGTGTTGAGGTTGAGTTTGTTGTAATCAACTGGGATTCAAAAGAAATTGAATTGAATTCAAAGAATATTGACTGTATCTGGAATGGTATGTGCATTACACCGGAGCGAAAAGAGAATATGGCAATCAGTGCTCCTTATCTGAATAATACACAGGCGATGGTTATGAAAACAGACCGTGCAGCGGATATCATGAAGGATGTAGCAGGTTTAACGATCATTGCAGAGCAGGGTTCTACTGGTGAAGGTAAGATTTCCGGTACGATCGAGGACGATGATACAACCGAAGTAAGTGCAAAAGAGTATTTTGCAGATTCCAATTATGTGCCTGCGGATTCTATGGCAAAGGCTCTGATGGAAGTAAAAGCAGGAACTGCTGATGTTGCACTGGTAGATAGTGTATGTGCACTGGCAATGGTTGGCGAAGGTACCGATTATGAAGATTTAACAGTAAATCTGGATAATAATTTCGGTAAACAGGAATATGGTATTGCATTCCGTAAAGGAAGTGATACAGTAGACCAGGTAAATGCAGCAATTGATGAACTGTATGAAGAAGGCGTAGTAGATGAAATCGCTGCAAAATATGGTTTAAGTGAAATGTTGATTCAGAAATAATCAAAAAATCAAAAACCATTTGCAAAACAGCGCTTCATGCGCAAACATGCTGCAAATAAAAGCTGAGTAAAAGCTCTCCAATTTGATAGGGTCTCCATTTTTATTATGGAGGCCCGTTTGTAGCGTTTTGGAGTGTTTGTTTTTTCGTAACTTTTAATTTTGAAAGGAGATTTTTATGTCCGCTATATCAGGTCCTATTACGGCCCTCTCTGAAAGCTTTTTAGTAAATATAGAATTATTTTGTTATACACTGTTGTTAGCAATTCCTTTGGGATTGGTGATTTCGTTGGGTTCGATGTCCCGTTTTACTCCGTTGCGCTGGTTGACTCGAACGTTTGTCTGGATTATCCGAGGAACACCTCTGATGATGCAGCTGATGGTTGTTTTATATGCGCCGGGTCTTTTGTTTGGAGTTGGCATGAGCAACCGTATGACGGCAGCGATCATCGCATTTGTCATCAATTATGCGGCTTATTTTTCGGAAATATATCGAGGCGGTATTGATAGTATTCCGAAAGGACAGTATGAAGCTGGTCAGGTTTTGGGTATGACCAAGATTCAGATTTTCTTTAGAGTTATTTTGATGCAGGTAGTGAAACGGATTACTCCTGCTATGGGAAATGAAGTCATCACACTTGCAAAGGATACGTCGCTTGCGCGTGTAATTGGTGTTATGGAAATTCTTATGAAAGCGGATACCTTTACGAAGCAGGGACTGATCTGGCCGTTGTTCTCATCTGCTTTATTCTTCCTGGCATTTAACGGTATTTTGACCTTGTTCTTTGGCTGGCTGGAGAAGAAGATGGATTATTACAAAGCGTAGGGTAGGGACTTTTCGTTACGTATATAATCGTGAAGTAGAGGAATTTGGAGGGAAGTTTATGTCAATTTTGGAAGTAAGAGGTCTGAAAAAGAAATTTGACCGTGTTGAAGTATTAAAAGGAATTAATTTTTCCCTGGAAAAGGGTGAGACGCTTGCCATGATCGGAGCATCGGGAAGCGGTAAGACAACGTTGCTGCGCTGTCTGAACTTTTTAGAAACACCGACTGAGGGGCAGATTTTGGTAAATGGAAAGATGGTTTTTAATGCGGCGGATCACAAAACGTTGTCGGATAAGGAAATCCGTGACCGCCGTCTGCATTTTGGCCTGGTATTTCAGTCATTTAATCTATTTCCGCAGTATACAGCACTGAAAAATGTGACGCTTGCGAAAGAACTGCTTGCAAAAGAACGCCCGGATTATAAGGCGAATAAAAGGCGGATTCTGGATGAAATCCAGCAGGAGGGAGCTGCTGTGCTGGAAAGTGTGGGATTAGGAAAACGAAAGGAGTATTATCCGCATCAGTTATCTGGCGGACAGCAGCAACGTGTTGCAATCGCCAGAGCATTAATGCTGAGCCCGGATATTTTGTGTTTTGATGAACCGACTTCCGCACTTGATCCGGAATTAACGGGCGAGGTGTTAAATGTAATTCGCGGTTTGGCAGATCGGAACACGACAATGGTTATTGTAACACATGAAATGAAATTTGCTCGTGATGTATCGGATAAGGTTCTGTTTTTAGACCAGGGTGTAGCCGCTGAGTACGGTACACCCCAGCAAGTATTTGAAAATCCGAGGGAAGAACGAACTCGGAAATTCCTGCAGCGTTATTTTGAGGAGTAGATGTCTACTGATAGCTTTCGGCAAGTCGTTTAAAGACGGGAAGTGCTTTTTGAACCTGTTCGGTAGGAACGCAGAAGGCAATCCGGAAATGTCCGGGGCAGCCGAAGTTATCGCCGGGAACCAGCATCAGATCCATTTCCATGGCGCGCTTGCAAAATGCCATCGAATCGGCTTCTAATGAGCGTGGGAACATGTAAAAAGTTCCACCTGGTTCTACGCAGTGATAGCCATATTGTGTTAAGGCTTCGTAAAGCAGCTTTTTATTGGTTTCGTAGATGGAAAGATCGGACGTTTCGGAGCAAATTTCACCAATCGTGCGCTGCAGCAGAGAGGCGGCTCCGTTGTGACCGGTGGTACGGGAAATCTGCGGACAGAGTTCCAGAATCTGCTGTGCATAGGGACTATCCGGATTAACGGCCAGATAGCCGATGCGTTCTCCCGGTAAGGAGATGGATTTGCTGAAGGAATAGCAAGTGATCGTATTGGCATAAAAATTTGCAATATAAGGGCTGTCTGTTCCCTGGAATAAGATATCCCGATAAGGTTCATCTGAAATCAGGAAGATCGGATGCCCAAATTCTTCTGAACGGTGTGTTAATAGATCTGCTAGTTTTTGAATTGTTTTCGTAGAATAAACAATTCCGCTGGGATTATTGGGAGAGTTGATCAAAACAGCAGCTACAGAAGGTGTCAGCATTTCTTCCAGAGCATCAAATGAAATCTGAAACGTTTCCGTATCGGCGGGTACGACTTTCAGATTTAGACCTGCTCCTGCTGCATAGGGCTGGTATTCTGGAAAATAGGGAGCGATGGTCAGGATGTCATCACCTGGATTCGAAACTGCGCGAAGGGCATGTGCTAAAGCACTGGCTGCACCGGCAGTCATAAAAAGGTGGGACGCAGAATAAGGTGTCAGGCCGCTGCGATAGCGTTTGTTTAAATCGGCTGCGATTTTTTCCCGTACTTCGAGGATTCCCATAGAAGGGCTGTAACCGTGAAGGGTCAGCGGATCTAATGTCTGCAGTTTTTCCTGAATTACCGCAGGTACTGATGACGGTGCGGGAACAGAAGGATTCCCCAGACTGAAATTGTAGACATTTTCTGCACCAATTTCTTGCGCGCGTTTTTGTGCATAATCAAAGATTTCAAAAATAATATCTTTTTCGTTCAGCATAGCTGTATATTGTGTATTTAGCATAAGACACCTCGTGTAAATTCATTTCGGGGTTTACCCCAACAGCATTTTAACACGTTAATGTGATAAATACAAGTAATACAAGATATAAGCAGAAACTATATTTTCGGAGCTATAAATGAGCAAATTTAAAATAATGCACAAAGATGTTTTTACAGTACAAATGTTTAAGGGATTACAGCCGGAAAAATCTTTGTAGAGCCGACAATCTGATTGATTTTATGCAGCTTTTGCTATTTGCTCATTTATAGATTAGGAATAAACGTTGAGAATAAAAGATAAGGATAAAAATTGAGAATAAAAGTTAAGGATAAACGTTGAGAATAGAATTAAGAATAAAAAGTTAAGGATAAACGTTGAGAATAAAAGTTAAGGATAAACGTTGAGAATAAAAGTTAAGGATAAACGTTGAGAATAGAATTAAGAATAAAAAGTTGAGGATAAAATTAAGAACAAAAGTTGAGGATAAAATATGGAGAATTATTCAATTGTAATCCCTTCTTATACAGTGGGGCCAAAAGCTTATGAGAAAATTCCAGAGTTTTGTGCGTTATATGGGAAGAAAGCAGTGGTGATCGGCGGCAAACGTGCGATGGCGGCTGCAAAAGACAAGCTTTTACGTGCTTTGGCAGGAAGTGAGATTGAAGTGACAGATTTTGTCTGGTTTGGGACAGAATGTACATTTGCAGCAGCGAAACGTCTTGCAGCAGAACCGGCGGTACAGGAGGCTGATATGATTTTTGCAGTAGGCGGTGGAAAGGCTGTAGATACCTGCAAATTAGTCAGTTTAGAGACGGAAAAGCCGTATGCTGCTTTTCCGACGATCGCTTCGAATTGTGCGGCATCGTCTTCTGTTTCGATCGTTTATCAGGAAGATGGAAGCTTTTGCCAGTTTGTTCATTTTCTAAAATCAGCCATTCATGTATTTTTGGATACCGAAATTATGGCAGAAGCACCTGCGCAGTATTTATGGGCAGGGATTGGAGACACCTGTGCGAAATATTATGAAGTCAGCATTTCTGCACGAGGAGAAGCCTTGGAATATTTCCGGGCGATGGGCGTTCATATGAGCCGTATGTGTATGGAGACATTGGTACAGCATGGAGAGCAGGCTTTGCGGGATAATGAGGCACAGATTGCTTCTTATGCGCTGGAACAGGCGGCACTTGCGATTATTATGACAACAGGTTGGGTTTCGATGCTGGTGGCACGAGATCATACGATGGATTATAATGGCGGAGTCGCACATGCTTTCTTCTATGCGCTTTGTGGTTTGCCGGATTTTGATGAAAGTGAGAAACAGCATCTTCATGGTGTTGTAGTTGGATTTGGTATTTTAATGCTGCTGCTGATTGATGGTCAGGAGGAAGAATACCAAAAAATGCGGGAATTTCATCAGAAAATTGGATTGCCCGTCAGTTTAAAAGAAATCGGGATTACACTGGATGATGTGAAAAAGGTTACTTCTGCGATGATCGCGGATGAAGATCTGGAGCACTATCCGTATCAGGTGACAGAGGAGATGATTCTGGAAGCAGCGCGAAAGCTGGAAGGGTAAAAACAAGCGTAAACTTCCAATAAGCAGCTAAACAGAAAATGAAAGCAGGTCATTTCGTGCAGTATTGTTTCTGCATGAAATGGCCTGCAAATCGTTTCTTTAGTTTGGTTTATATTCTGCTTTGTTCCTAACGAGTTGTACGTTTGTGTAAATATTTTGCTTTGGTAGCCATACCGCCGCGGATATGGCGTTCGGATTTGTTTCGGTTCAGAACATTTCGCACACGGGCGGCGAGCGAAGGATTGATTTCAGTTAAACGAACTGTTACATCCTTATGTACCGTCGATTTGCTGATTCCAAAGCGGGAAGCTGTCTGGCGAACGGTTGCTCCATTTTCTACAATATAATGACCAATATCTAAGGAACGTTCTTCGATATAATCTTTCATTAAAATAACCTTACATAGTTTGTTTTTACAATCTATGCAAGGTTATTTTGAATATGCATTTTTAGGATCCTTTCTTTGATCCTTTTTGAAATGCGTTTTCTTTTTTATTTGTATACAAATTTGATCTGATATTCTTCCAGATCATAAACACTTCCAAAGAATGCAGTCAGCATAGTTTCAGCGTTTTTTTTGGCATTCTCATAAAGGCCGTTTTCGATGGAATTTTTCACGGCATTTTCTTTCATTTCTTCGATTGTATCGATGGTCTCCGTTAATTTTACCTGTCGGAAGATGCTTTCCTGTTCGTGAAATACCTTGAAAGAATCGTCGACGGGTTCGCTGCTTAAGATTTTGACTTCGGGTAATTTTACGGTGATCGTTTTGTTGTGTTCCTTCCAATCGATTTGCTCGAAATCAAATCCTGCTTTTACAATAAAATCGTAGCTGTAGATATATTTGCTTTGGGTAAAGGGGATTTCAATACGCCAAAGTTTTCTGGATGCATCTGTGAGATTGATTTCAGTACAGTATGCGGATTGTGTTGCTAATTCTCCGATATCCTCAAATCCGAGTTTTGTCGTTTTGCTTTCCGATGAAAAATAAACCTTGTATCCGACGATGCAGGCAATGATAAGCAGGACGGCTGCTAAAATTGGAATGCCGTATCGAATTATTTTTTTGCGGATGTAGTTGATGCCGTTTTCTACAAGTTCATGTTGTTCCATTTGAAACTCCTCCATTCTTATCATGATTTTGGTTTTGTGATGTTTCTATTTTAAATGATGCCTCCTGGATTTTAGTGGGGAGCGCTCAAGGTCTTTCGGTTCTCCTTGAAGAAGTTTCCCAGGTTTCGACCTTGAGACTTTGAGATGCTCCTTTGGGGTATCATGTTTTTTTATTTTTTGTCCCAGCGATTTTTCTTTTTTATGTTCTGGATCTGTTTTGTATAGCTTTGAGTCGCTCTTGTGTTATTTGCAGGGGGTGCGATCATGCCATGTTTTTCTATGTAACGAATCATCTTTTTTTGATTTTCCAATTCCTGGATCTGTTCTCCGATTATTTTGATCTTTTGCTCGAACAATTTCTCGGATTCTTTTTTAGATGCTGCAAGTATGATTTTTATTTCGTTTAATTCGAATCCCATTTCCTTGTACCATAGAATTTCCCACAATCTTTCCATTGCAGCGTCATCATACATTCGATAATTTTCCTCCGATCTTTTCGCGGGTAAGATTCCTTCGACATCATAATACTGTAATGTGCGTTTGCTGACTCCCGACAATTTGCTGACTGCGTCTACTTTTTTCATCAAGTTTGTTACCTTTCTCCGTAAATTTGAGGATACGCTATTACGTGCGCGTAATAGCAAGTCCATTTACGAAATTCCTTTCTTTTTGATTCAAAAAAGGAGCTGAAAAAATCGCGCCGAATGTTGTTCAAAAGAGAAGTTGAAAAAATCGCGCCGAATGTTGTTCAAAAAAGGAGCTGAAAAAATCGCGTCGAATGTTGTTCAAAAAAGGAGCTGAAAAAATCGCGCCGAATGTTGTTCAAAAGAGGAGCTGAAAAAATCGCGCCGTTTTGAAAAATTTCGGGAAGTGCGAAATGGATTAGTTGTGTATTTTGTAAGAAAAATAGACACATTTCTGCTGCTAAAATGTTGTAATTTGTATTAAATACAGAAAAAAATGGGGGATTCAAATAAAAAGCGACCAAAAATCATTGCCAAAAGCACAAAAAGGAACTATAATGGTACCAAAAAAACTAGTGAATATGACAACTCGGCTGAATGGGAGGGTTGGGGTGTTGTGTTCATTTTGTATGAAATGAAAGGATTTAATATTATGGCAGAATGCAAATTCAACAAAGTCCTTGTTGCAAATCGAGGCGAGATCGCGATTCGTGTATTTCGTGCCTGCTACGATCTGCAGCTGCATACAGTTGCGATGTATTCCAACGAGGACACGTACAGCCTGTTCCGTACAAAGGCGGATGAGGCTTACCTGATTGGCGAGAATAAGTCCCCTCTGGGCGCCTATCTGGATATTCCGGCGATTATTGATCTGGCAAAGCGCCGTAACGTAGATGCGATCCATCCTGGATATGGATTCTTATCTGAGAATGCAGATTTTGCTCGTGCTTGTGAAGAAGAAGGGATTACCTTTATCGGACCTCCGTCTACGATTCTGGCACAGATGGGTGATAAGCTGACTGCGAAGGCAATTGCACATGCATGTAATGTGCCGACGATCCCTGGTTCGACTGTGCCGTTGAAGGATGGCGAGGAAGCTCTTGCAAAAGCAAAAGAATACGGCTTCCCTGTTATTTTAAAGGCAGCAGGCGGCGGCGGCGGACGTGGTATGCGCCGCTGTGATACAGAAGAAGAAGTAATTCCTGCATTTGATCTGGTAAAGGGCGAAGCAAAGAAAGCATTTGGCAATGAAGATATTTTCATTGAGAAATATCTGGTAGAGCCGAAGCATATTGAAGTGCAGATTTTAGGGGACAAGCATGGCAATGTTGTTCATTTATATGAAAGAGATTGCTCTCTCCAGCGTCGTTATCAGAAGGTTGTCGAATTTGCACCGGCTTGGAGTGTTCCGGAATCGACACGTCAGAAGCTGTATGAAGATGCGGTAAAAGTTGCGAAGCATGTTGGTTATGTATCCGCAGGTACAGTAGAATTTTTGGTTGATAAGAACGGCAATCATTATTTTATCGAGATGAATCCTCGAATTCAGGTAGAGCATACGGTTACTGAGCAGGTAACAGGTATTGACCTGGTTCGTGCACAGATCTTGATTGCAGAAGGTCATCCGCTGTCCCATCCGGAGATCGGTATTACAAGTCAGGATTCGGTTCATTTGAATGGTTATGCATTACAGTGCCGTGTTACAACGGAAGATCCGGCGAATAATTTTGCACCGGATACTGGTAAAGTTACGGCTTATCGTTCCGGCGGCGGTTACGGTGTTCGTTTAGATGGTGGTAATGCGTATACAGGTGCGGTAATCTCACCTTACTATGACAGTCTTTTGGTTAAAGTAACCTGTTGGGACAATACGTTCCAGGGTGTATGCAGAAAAGCTGCCCGTGCGATCAGTGAAGAACATGTTCGTGGTGTAAAGACCAATATTCCGTTTGTATCGAATATTTTGGCGCATCCTACGTTTTTAGCAGGTTCCTGCCATACGAAGTTTATTGATGAGACACCGGAGTTATTTGAAATCAATACAGGTCGTGACCGTGCGACTAAGATTTTGAAATATATTGCACAGATTCAGGTGGATTCTCCGACTGCAGAACGTCAGCAGCTGGATATTCCGAGATTTCCTCCTTACGAGAATACCCCGCCGAAATGTGTCGGCTTGAAGCAGCTTTTGGATGAAAAGGGACCGGAAGCTGTAAAAGATTGGGTATTAGATCAGAAGAAGCTGCTGATCACCGATACGACGATGCGAGATGCACATCAGTCTCTGCTGTCTACGCGTGTACGTACCCGTGATATGGTAAAAGGTGCAGAAGGTACTGCTGAAATCTTAAACGACTGCTTCTCATTAGAGATGTGGGGCGGTGCTACTTTTGATGTGGCATATCGTTTCCTGCATGAATCTCCCTGGGAACGTCTTCGTCTGCTGCGTGAAAAGATTCCGAATATTCCGTTCCAGATGCTGCTGCGTGGTGCGAATGCAGTCGGTTATTCCAACTATCCGGATAACCTGATCCGTACTTTTATCGCAGAAGCTGCAAAAGGCGGTATCGATGTATTCCGTATCTTTGACTCCCTGAACTGGGTTCCTGGTATGGAAGTGGCAATGGATGAAGTACTGAATCAGGGCAAGCTGTGTGAAGCAACCATTTGTTACACTGGCAATATTCTGGATCCGAAGCGTGATAAATATACACTGAAATACTATGTCGATATGGCGAAAGAACTGGAAAGACGCGGAGCGCATCTGCTCTGTATCAAGGATATGTCCGGTTTGTTAAAACCGTATGCGGCTAAGAAGCTGGTATCGACTCTGAAAGAAGAAGTAGGTCTGCCGATTCATTTGCATACGCATGATACTTCCGGCAACCAGGTAGCAGCTTACCTGATGGCAGCAGAAGCAGGTGTTGATATCGTAGACTGTGCGATCGATTCCATGTCTTCTATGACCAGTCAGCCTTCTATGAATGCAGTGGTTTCTGCCTTGAAAGGACAGGAGCGCGATACTGGTCTGGATACACGCAGACTCCAGCAATTATCCGATTACTGGGCTGATGTTCGTCTGCGTTATGCTTCCTTTGAAGCGGGTATTAAGAATCCGTCTACCGATATTTATCGTTACGAAATGCCTGGTGGACAGTATACAAATCTTAAGAGTCAGGTAGACAGTCTGGGTCTGGGCGATAAGTTTGAAGCTGTAAAAGAGATGTATAAGACGGTAAATGAAATGCTTGGCGATATCGTAAAGGTAACACCTTCTTCGAAGATGGTAGGTGACTTGGCAATCTTTATGGTACAGAATGATCTGACTCCGGAGAATATTGTTGCCAGAGGCGAAGCATTAACCTTCCCGGATTCTGTTGTAAGCTACTTCAAGGGTATGATGGGACAGCCTGCATGGGGCTTCCCGGAAGATCTGCAGAAGGTTGTTTTGAAAGGCGAAGAACCGATTACCTGTCGTCCTGGCGAATTGCTTGAGCCGATCGATTTTGAGAAAGCAAGAGAAGAAGTTCGCAAATTCTATCCGACAGCAGATGACCATAATGTAATTTCCTGGTGTCTGTATCCGAAGGTAGTAGAAGACTTCTATAAGCATCGTAAAGAGTATGGTTACATCATGCGTATGGGCAGTCATGTATTCTTCAACGGTATGGCATTGGGTGAAACCAATAAGATCAATATTGAAGATGGTAAGACACTTGTAATCAAATATCTGGGACTGGGCGATTTGAATGAAGACGGAACCAGAAATGTTGACTTTGAGTTAAATGGTATGCGGCGTGAAGTTGCAGTACCGGATAAACATGCACAGGCAACGGTTCGTCAGGTTCGTCTAGCAGATCCGGAAGATAAGAGTCAGATCGGTGCTTCTATACCGGGTATGGTATCGAAGATTTCTGTAAAACCTGGTGATCGTGTAGAAGAAAATCAGGTACTGACGGTTATTGAAGCAATGAAGATGGAAACAAGTGTTGTTGCACGAATGGCAGGTGTCGTTGACGAAATCCTGGTAAAAGAAGGCAATAACGTAAAAGCTGGTGAATTGCTGATCACGATTAAGTAGATCTGAATGAAAAGCTGGATTAACGAAATTTAGAAAAGAAGCATTTTGGTGCAGAAATGAATCAAAATGCTTCTTTTTTGTAATGATTCAGAGTTGAGCAAAATTTCGTAAAACAAACAGGAAATGCGAAGTATTTTGAAGGTTGACTCTGAATCGCTGTTCTTTTTGTTCGTATACGGGGGAAAGTCGGATGGATTCATTGTATTCCCTGTGTTTTTATGGTAATATCTTAATTTGAAACGGGCATTTGCCTGCGAAAGATGAAAGGGATTAAAAAATGGAAAAAAGAGAAAGCTTTCAATCAAGACTTGGCTTCATTCTGGTAAGTGCAGGATGTGCCATTGGTATTGGGAATGTGTGGAAATTTCCCTATGTTGCCGGTGAAAACGGCGGTGGTGTTTTTGTATTATGTTATTTGATCTTCCTGGCGATCATGGGAGTGCCAGTATTATCGATGGAACTGGCAGTAGGCCGTGCCAGTCGGCAGAGTGCGGTGTTAGGATATCAGGCGCTGGAAAAACCGGGCAGTAAATGGCATATTCACGGCTGGTTCTGCATGATCGGCTGTTATCTGCTGATGATGTATTACACAACCGTTTCCGGCTGGATGTTGGATTATTGTGTGAAATTTGCAACGGGGCAGTTTCAGGGTGTTTCTGCAGGGGAAGTCGATGCGGTTTTTGGCAATATGCTGGCAAATCCTGTAGAAATGACGATTTATATGGCATTGATCGTGGTGTGCGGTTTCCTGGTCTGCACAGGAGGTCTGAAAAATGGTCTGGAGCGGATCAATAAGGCAATGATGATCTGCCTTTTGGGTCTGATCATGATTCTGGTCGTACACAGTCTTACTCTGGGAGGAGCTGTGGAAGGTCTGAAATTTTATCTGCTCCCTGATTTTGATCGTGCGATGGAAAATGGACTGGGGAAAGTTGTTACCGCAGCGATGAACCAGGCGTTCTTTACACTGAGTTTGGGAATTGCAGCGATGGAAATCTTTGGCAGTTATATGAGCAAAGACCATACTTTGGCAGGAGAAGCGGTTCGTATCAGCTGTCTGGATACGTTTGTAGCACTGATGTCCGGTATGATTATTTTCCCTGCCTGCTTTAGTTTTCAGGTACAGCCCGATCAGGGTCCGTCCTTGATTTTTATTACTCTGCCGAAAGTGTTTGTTGATATGGCAGGGGGACGTTTGTGGGGTACATTATTCTTCCTGTTTATGACATTTGCAAGTTTTTCTACGGTTACTGCTGTTTTTGAAAATTTACTTGCAAGCTGTATGGATAATTTTGGATGGTCACGCAAAAAAGCGGTCGTGATCAACTGCATTTTTATCCTGATAGCAAGTATGCCCTGTCTGCTGGGTTACAATGTGCTCAGTGATGTGCATTTGATCGGCGGCCGCGATATTTTAGATAGTGAAGACTTCCTCGTCAGCAATCTGCTCCTTCCACTGGGCTCTTTGGTCTACCTGCTGTTCTGTGTGACCAAATGGGGCTGGGGATTTGACAACTATCTGGCAGAGGCCAATACAGGAAAAGGTCTGAAGATGCCCAGATGTCTGAAATATTATTTTCAGTTTGTCCTTCCTATTTTGATTTTGGTGATCTTGCTTCAGGGACTTCTGTAGCATGGGTGGAGTGCGCAGTATGTTCTGCCGCTTCTGCTTCATCGTGCGCCTGAATATCCCGTATCATAAGGGCAACCTGATAAGGAAACAGATCTTCCGCTGTTTTCAAAGGACAATTTAATAAGGTTTTCATTTTTTGGATTCGGTAATTCACGGTATTTCGATGCAGATACATGGCCGCAGCTGTTTTTTCAAGGCTGCGGTCATTTTTAATATAAGCCTTTAAAAGATCGAGATAGCCTTGTGTTTTCATTTCCTGCACATCCAATGGAGATAAGATTTCATCTGCATAAGAATACAGTACCTCAGGATTTTTTAAGGAAAATAAAATTTTGTAAAATCCCATTTCTTTATAGCGGATAAAAGGCTTGTCCTGGTAAATAGCCATGCGGATCGCAGCCTGAGCACGCAAAAAACTTTTGTGAATCTGCGAAATCCCCTGTACTTCAATTCCGGCTCCGATAAATAATGCATGTGCTTTTAATGCATCTTCGTATAATTCAAAGATCAGATTGCGGATTTCAGGGAAAAATTGGAAATCCGTATTATTTAAAATAATCAATTCGTACTGCTCTTGTCGAATAATGCCGAATCGGCTTCCTTTTAAATCGTGCTGCGTTTTGAAACGGCGGATTCGGTTTAAGAATAGATATTCAATATTATAAAACTGACGCATTTCTTCTCCGGATAATTTACATCGGATTAAAATAACGGTAAAAGTTCCGTTTAGATCATAATATTTGGACAGCAGTTCCTTAGATTCTTCCAAATTACCGCGCCGTAAGATCGCATCCTGCATCGCATTATCGTGGAGCATGCTGTCGTGGCGTTCTTTCATGATACTCATGCAGAAGGTTTGAATCAGTTCTGTAATCTTGATTTCCCAGGGCATGATAAATAGCGGAAAATCGTGTGCATTGCAAAAATCCAGAACATCCTGCGGAATCTCGGTGACATATTTTCCGATATTGACGATCAAACCGGAAAGATGGCGTTCACTTAGTTTTTGCACGAGTGTCATAAGCCAGGAGGAGTCCTGTGCCATTTTAACACCGGTTGTTACGGCCAGCTCCGTCCCATAGAAATAGGGAATCAGGTATTCGTCTTCTACCATGTAGACCCAGGTAACGGTATTTCGGATGCTGTTTTGTCCTGCACACAAGGACAATTTGAACGGATTATTATTCTCTGTATAAAGATTTTTTAGAATGGTAGACAAGCAAAATCCTCCTTTTATCATTAAAAATGGGAAAAATTGGAAAAAAATATGTACTCACAGTACAATTATAACATAAAAATTTAAACTGTGCTCTCCTTTACAGAAAAAAAAATTGTATTATAATGAAATTAACACAAAAACAAAAACAACAGAGCGAAGCGAAAAGAATGCTTCGGCTGTTTGACAAATGTCTTTGATACAAAGACAAAAATAGAAATGGAGGGACTTACATGACAACATTTACATTGAACAGAAACATGGATACTGCTGATTTTTTATTTGTAGCTTTGAACGAAAGTTCCTGCAGAGATTTGAGAGCAAGCCATGATATGGATCCGGAACGGATGGCATGGGGCGATGAACGAGTAACACTTTCCTTTGGAGAAAAAGTGAGAAAGTTTTTCACATTATTTGCAGTGTAAAAGCAGCATAAGAGAAAAATTAACATTTTTATTTACTTTTTTAACTTGTAGATTAGTTAGAAAAGGGTATATTTTAATTATTTAAAGGTCTTGAAAAGCTAGGATTTAAAAGAAATTTGGAATATTGTGCTGTCGTTTGGTATTTTCTTCCATAAAGTGACAAATGGCTTGACAATATTTTAGAGAAAGTGTAAAATTATAGGTAAGATAAAAAAGTTGGCATACATAGGGGATATACCAACTTTTTTCTTATATTCTCAGCGGATATTATTTTTCTAGGAAGACAATGCCGTAGGGCAGCTGTCTAAAAATTACGTGAGTAGCGATGAAAATGCTGTGCTTGCACAAGCATTTGAGGAGCGCCACGATAACTTGAGAAACTCGCAGCGTGTGTTTTTCATAGTTTGGAAAGGTTCCAGCAGCACGTGTCAGTACAGGCGGGCTGGATCATTCTAAAGCGCATAGCAAAATATTATAAGTTGAGAGGACAATTTACAAGGAGGGCTTTTCAATGAAAAAGGCTAAAGTTCTTGCTCTGATCATGGCAGCAGCTCTTGCTTTAACAGCATGCGGCGGCAGCACTGGCGGAAATCAGGGCAGCAATGGAGATTCCGAATCTATTAAGGATCTCGTAACATTTGAAACCAGCAACCGTGAGATGGAAAAGGTATTCATTCTGAATTCCGAAATGGCAAACGACCTGAACGTGCTGTGTAACTGCAACGATGGTCTGTTAACCAGTGATACAAAAGGTCAGCTGGCTCCCTGCGTTGCAGAGGAATGGAACACCGAAGACGGCGGTCTGACTTGGACTTTCAAGTTAAGAGAAGGCGTTAAATGGGTTGATGTTGATGGCAATGTAAAAGCAGATTGTACTGCTCAGGACTGGATTACTGGTCTGGAATGGGTTATGAACTTCCATAAAAACAATGCGTTAAATACATCCATGCCTACAGCTCTGATCAAAGGTGCTGCTGAATACTACGAATACACCAAGGGTCTGAGCAAAGAAGAAGCTTGCACAATGGACAACAGCAAGTTCTTAGAAATGGTTGGCATTTCTGCTCCCGATGACTACACACTGGTTTATACCTGTGCATCTAACGCACCTTACTTTGATACTGTTGCTACATCTGCTTGCCTGTATCCCCTGTCTCAGGCTTGGGTTGATGAAATTGGCGTAGACAATGTACTGGCTGCTACTTATGACAAACTGTGGTACAACGGTGCTTATACTCTGACTGAATGGATTCAGAACAACCAGAAGACTCTGACAAAGAACCCTGAATACTGGGATAAAGATGCAGAATGCTTCAATACTGTAACTGTTCGTCTGGTAGAAGACCTGAACCGTGCATATCAGTTATATGAAAACGGCGAATTAGATCACACTGATCTGTCTGAAGAAGCTCTGAGAAATATTTATGATGCTGGCGAAGAAAATGAATATTACGATCAGTTAGTAGAAAAACTGCCTAAGAAATATTCTTATCAGATGCATCTGAACTATGATAAGAGAAACGAAGACGGTTCCGTTGATGAAAACTGGAACAAAGCTGCTGGAAACGAATCTTTCCGTCAGGCTCTGTACTATGGTCTGGATTTCACCAAATACTGGGCAAGAACAAACTACATCAGCCCTCTGCACTGTGAAAACGTTGCATACACAATGAAGGGTCTGCTGTACATGGAAGATGGTACAGATTACGCTGAATACGTTGCTTCTGAAGCTGGCATCGCAGAATCCAATGGCGAAACACCCAGAAGATACGATGCTGATAAAGCAGCTGCTGCAAAAGCAAAAGCTATGGAAGAACTGAAAGCAGAAGGCGTAACCTTCCCGATCGAAATGGACTACTACATTATCGCTGGTTCTCAGAGTGCTCTGGATACTGCAACTGTACTGAAGCAGATCTTCTCTGAATGCCTGGGTGATGATTTTGTAACTCTGAACATTGGTACTTACGTATCCAGCCAGACTCAGGAAGTTGTACAGCCTAGACTGCATTCATTTGTAATCAATGGTTGGGGTGCTGACTATGGTGATCCTCAGAACTATCTGGGACAGGAAACTTATGGTGAAGATTCCGCTTACTATTCATGCAACTACTCCAATATCAACGATTCTAAAGATGAAGATCTGATCGCAACTTACAAAGAGTTTACAAAACTGGTTAACGAAGCAAACGCTGTAACCGATAGCCTGAACGACAGATATAAAGCTTATGCAAAAGCAGAAGTTTATATGCTGGAGCATGCTTTAGCAATTCCTTGTCAGTATGAAGTAAGCTGGCAGCTGACTAAAGTAAATGATTACAGCAAGACCAACGCTATGTATGGTATCAACAATTACAAATACGTTAATTGGGAAACATCTGTAGACGCCTATACTACAGAACAGTACGAAAAATTTGCTGAGGAACGCAGCAAATAATGATTAAATACACAATCAAGAGGCTGTCACAATCTATTGTGACAGTCTTGATTGTTGCAACCATCGTGTTCCTGCTGATGCGTATGCTGCCGACTGATTATTACTTTTCAGAAGATCAGTTGATGAAGCTGACAGAACAGCAGAAGCAGGAACAGTTGGAAGCAACTGGTTTATTGGATCCCGTTGGTGAACAGCTCGTCCGCTTTTATGGGCAGATTATTCGTCTGGATTTTGGTGATTCACGAAGAATTCAAAGTGGTGTGCCAGTTCTCAACGTAATTGGTTCCAAGTTTACGGTATCTATGAGACTGGGATGTACAGCACTGATTATTTCTCTGATCGTGGGTGTACTGATAGGTATCATTCAGACTTACAATAAGGACAGACTCTTAGATCATATCGGAACAGGATATACTGTTTTTGTTAATGCGGTGCCAAGTTTGGTATCGTATTCGTTAGTTTTGGTATTTGGCTCGAAAGTATTGGGACTTCCGTCTCTGTATTCTACCCGAGATCCGGGCAGATCGAGTATTTTACCGATCGTATGTCTTGCCCTGGCATCTATTGCAAGCTATGCTCTTTGGACAAGACGTTATATGGTTGATGAATTGAATAAGGATTATATCCGTCTGGCGCGTGTAAAAGGTATGTCATCCAGAAATATTATGACAAAGCATGTCTTTAAGAACGCTTTTGTACCGTTGGTACAGTATATTCCGGCTTCATTCTTATATACCATTAGTGGTTCCCTGCTGGCAGAAAGATTTTTCTCTGTGCCGGGTATGGGTCCTCTGCTGACCGACTCCATTACTCGTTATGACCTGAACGTAGTGCAGACGCTGGTTATCATCTATGCAGCACTTGGTGTTCTGGGCGTATTCCTGGGTGACGTTTTGATGATGTTGGTAGACCCGAGAATTAAATTAACGACTAAAGGAGGCACTCGATAATGCAGGAAAATAAAGATGATTTGTTTAGATTTGTCGAGTACTCTCCGGAGGCCGCTGAGCGTACTGGATATTCAGATTATTCTTATTGGAAATCTGTTTTTCAGAATTTCTTGAAAAAGAAATCAGCAGTTGTAATGTCTGCAATTTTCTTTGGACTGGTAATTTTTTCGTTTATTGCGCTGGCAATTGGCAAATATGATTATACGACTCTGTTAACAGACAGTTCACTGGCTTTTCATTCTCCTGATGGAGAGTTCTGGTTTGGTACAGATAACCTGGGACGAGATTACTGGTGTCAGGTTTGGTATGCAGCACAGACTTCTATTAAGCTGGCTTTGCTGGTAGCATTGGGTGAATGTGTTCTGGGCGTTGTGATCGGCTGTCTTTGGGGATATGTACGTCCTTTGGATCGTCCTCTGACAGAACTTTATAATATTATTAACAATATTCCCACGATCATTTATATGACTCTGATCTCTTTAACAATCGGTCAGAGCTTTACCATCATGGCAATTTCATTGATCTGCTTTGGATGGCTGACGATGGCAAGAAATGTACGAAATCTGGTTCTGATGTATCGTGACCGCGAATACAATCTGGCTTCCAGATGTCTGGGAACACCGATCTGGAGAATTCTTTCTAAGAATATCTTCCCTTATTTGATCAGTATTGTTATTTTAAGACTTGCTCTTTCGATCCCTTCCACGATCGCATTAGAGTCTACACTCTCTTATCTGGGTCTGGGATTGGATATTGATACACCGTCATTGGGAATTCTGCTTCGTAATGCAAGAAACTATTTCTTGAATTATCCTTATTTATTAGTATTCCCGGCTGTGATCGTTTCTTTGATCACAATTACTTTCTATCTGGTCGGCAATGCATTCTCAGATGCAGCTGATCCCAGAAATCACGTATAGAATGGAGGCCCATTATGGCAAAAGAACCGATTTTGTCCGCTAAAGATGTGGAAATCCAGTTCAGTTTACGTGGAAAGAAACTGACGGCAATCCGCAAGTGTTCTTTAGATTTATACGAGGGAGAAACTCTCGCAATCGTAGGCGAGTCAGGCTCCGGTAAGTCTGTTTTTACCAAATCCTTCCTGGGTATGCTGGATGCGAATGGTAAGATTATCGGTGGTTCCATCATGTATGATGGAATTGACCTCGCAAAATATACAACAGAGAAGGAATGGATGACGATCCGTGGTAAGAAGATTTCCATGGTTATGCAGGATCCGATGACCTCTCTGAACCCTCTGAAAAAGGTGGGTAAACAGATTCAGGAAAGTATTGAACTGAATCAGGGCATCAAAGGAGAACAGGCGAAAAAAATGGCTCTGGAGATGCTGGAAAAGGTAGGAATTCCGGAACCGGAACGTCGATACAATCAGTATCCTCACGAATTTTCCGGTGGTATGAGACAGCGTGTTGTGATTGCGATCGCAGTTGCGTGTCATCCGGATATTTTAATCTGTGATGAACCTACCACAGCTCTGGACGTAACGATCCAGGCACAGATTTTGAACTTGATCCGCGAACTGCAGGCGGAATTAAAGATGACCGTTATTTATATCACACATGACCTTGGTGTTGTTGCGAATGTAGCAGACCGTGTGGCTGTTATGTATGCTGGCCAGATCGTTGAGTGTGGTATGGTTGAGGAAATCTTCTATGATGCATGGCACCCTTATACCTGGGCGCTTTTATCCTCTCTGCCGCAGCTGGGTGTAAAAGGAGAACCGCTTCCGACGATCGAAGGTACACCGCCGAACCTGTTTAATGAAATTAAGGGCGATGCATTTGCACCTCGAAACAAACAGGCGTTGGCAATCGATTTTGTAGAAGAACCTCCTTTCTTTGAGATTACCGAAACGCATAAAGCGAAGACTTGGTATCTGGATCCCAGAGCACCGAAAATCGAGCAGCCGAAGTCAATTCGTATGCTGCGTGAAAAAATGAAGGAAAGAAGGTAATGTCCATGTCAGAAAAAGAAAAACTGATTGAGTTAAAAGATTTGCAGATTACCTTCGGCTCCGGAAGAAAAAAATTCGTAGCAGTTGATCATGTAAATTTTGATATTTATAAAGGGGAAACCTTTTCGTTAGTAGGTGAGTCCGGATCTGGTAAAACAACGATCGGACGCGCAATTACGAGAATTAACCCGATATCTGCTGGTGAGATCTTATTTAAAGGACAGAGAATCAGCGGTAAGATTTCCAAAGAATTGGATCTGGAAGTAATTAAGAAATGTCAGATGATCTTCCAGGATCCGATGGCATCTCTGAATGAGCGTGCAAAAGTAGACTATATCGTTTCAGAAGGTCTGCTGAATCATCATCTTTACAAAGATGAAGCGGATCGAACTGCTAAAGTAGAAGCGGCACTTCGTGAAGTAGGACTTTTACCGGAGTTCGCATCCCGTTTCCCGCATGAATTTTCCGGCGGACAAAGACAGCGTATCGGTATCGCAAGAGCACTGATCATGCAGCCGGAATTTGTTGTGGCAGATGAACCGATTTCTGCTCTGGATGTTTCCATTCGTGCGCAGGTTCTGAATCTGCTGAATGAATTGAAAAAGACAAAAGGTCTTACCTATTTGTTCATTGCGCATGATTTATCGGTTGTAAGATTTATTTCTGACCGTATTGCAGTAATTCATAAAGGTCGTATTGTAGAATTAGCTGAGGCAGAGGAATTATTCCTTCATCCTTTCCATCCTTATACAAAAGCACTTCTTTCCGCTGTTCCGATTCCGGATCCGGATTTGGAAAAGAAGAAAAAGCTGCTGGTATACGATCCCTCTATGCATGATTACAGCGTAGACGGACCTGTATGGGAAGAAATTCTGCCTGGACATTTTGTCTATGGTAACCAGAAAGAACTGGAACAGTACAGAAAAGAAATTTAATCAAATTTTGCTTAGAATATAATTGATTGAAGTCTGAATTTGTTCAGCGAGCAGGATTCGCTGGATAGATGGAACGGAGATTTAGAAGATAGCCAGCCGGATCGGCTGGCTTTTTCTAGGCAGATCAGCAGGCATAGAGGAGGGATTTTGATGATCCAAAAAATAAAACAGATTTACAAACCGTACATGATGCGTCCGATGCTGTACCATTGCGGAACGAAAATTGCAGTTGCTCTGATGCTCTGCCTGCTTTGGGACCGTTTGATCAATACAGCGAAATGGCTTTCCTTGCTGGAAAGTGCTTTTTTTGCCGCAGGTTGTTTCTTTTTGATGTTGGCATGGTTTCAATATTTGAGATTAGACGGCGTAACAGTTCATCATTTGCTGGAAGGACGAAAAGATAAGAAAAAGAAAGCAAAACGTCATACGGTAAAGGATATGGTGGATTTTGCGGATGAAAAAGTTGTTTCATTGGCAGAATTGGAAGACGAAGAAAAGGTTGTCTGTCGTTTCCTGGCAAATCTGCTTTGTGCAGCGGTCTTTTTAATTCCATCATTAGCTGCTTCATTTTTCTAGAATGAGAAGATATTAAGAAATTAATATTAATAGCAAGATATAAAACGGATTTCAAACCGATTGAAGAAGATGTAAAATGGATGTTGAACTGATTTTGGAATTTGAAAAGGCCGAAATAAGCTCATTCTTGATTTTGTATAGCTAATATATTATAATCGTACCGTAAAAGATTATCTTTAGGACTTTTGCTCCTGGCATCATAGGTGGGGCTTTTGTCCTTGGCATTATTCATATTAATTAAGGAAAGAACGTGTAGAAATGGATTACAATAAACTGGCAGACCTGCTGTTTGGACAGGTCAATAAGACTCCCGAAGATTGGGAAAAACAATTTCCGGAAAGAAATCTGCCGGAAGGCGCACAGGTAACACGTATGGCTCCCAGCCCTACAGGATTTATTCACCTGGGAAATTTATACAGCTCTTTAGCAGATGAAAGAATCGCACATCAGAGCAACGGAGTATTCTTCCTTCGTATAGAAGATACTGATGCAAAACGTAAAGTAGAAGGCGCAGTGGAAACAATCATTGAAGTGCTGAAATATTTTGGTATTACATTTGATGAAGGCGCAGGAATTGATGATGCAGAACAGAATGCATACGGTCCTTATTTCCAGCGTCAGCGTGTTGAAATTTATCATACGTATGCAAAAGATCTGGTGCAGAGAGGTCTTGCTTATCCTTGCTTCTGTACAGAAGAAGAATTGGCAGAAATCAAAGAACAGCAGACTGAAGAAAAAGCACTCACAGGCTACCATACCAAGTGGGCGAAGTGCAGAGAACTTTCTTATGAAGAAATCGAAGCCAATATCAAGGCAGGAAAACCTTATGTACTGCGTTTGAAATCTATGGGTAGTGAAGAGAAAGAAATTATTTTCCAGGATACGGTAAAAGGCAGAATCCGCTTCCCGGAAAATATTCAGGATATTGTAATTCTGAAATCCGATGGTATTCCGACCTATCATTTTGCTCATGCAGTGGACGATCATTTGATGCGAACAACAACCGTTGTACGTGGGGAAGAATGGCTGTCTTCCGTACCGGTTCATTATGAACTGTTCCACGCTCTGGGATTTCAGATGCCTAAATACGTGCATACAGCACATTTGATGAAAATTGATGAAGAAACAGGCAGCAAGCGGAAACTCTCTAAGAGAAAAGATCCGGAGCTGTCATTGGATTTCTACCGCAAAGACGGATATCATCCGCAGGGCGTAAAAGTTTATCTGATGACGCTTTTAAACTCTAACTTTGAGCAGTGGTATGACAAGCATCCCAATTCTCCGATTGAAGAATTCCCTTACAGTATCAAGAAAATGGCGCAGTCAGGTGCTTTATTTGATATCGCAAAGCTGCATGATATCTGTAAGAATGAATTTGCTAAATTAGAGCCGCAGGAAGTATTTGATTTCCTAAAAACCTGGTGTGCTGCTTACCAACCGGAGATGATGGATGTTTATTTTGCAGACGATGAGAAATTCATGAAGGTCATCAACTTGTGCATGGGTATCGGCGGCAAGAGAAGAAGAAAAGACTTCTGTTACGCAAAACAGATTTTTGAAAGTCTTGCGATGTATTTTGATGAAACACTGGTTCCTTCTTATGAATTCAGTTACGATCAGGAATTAGTAAAGACAATCTTAAATGATTATCTGGATTCCTATTCACATAGCTGGAATGCATCGGAATGGTTCGGCGCAATCAAAGCAATGGGTGAAAAATATGGCTTTACCGGCGACATGAAAGCCTATAAAGCAAATCCTGATGATTACAAAGGCAATGTTTCTCACATCGCAGAAATCCTGCGAATTGCGATCACAGGTAATTCAAATTCGCCAGACCTCTGGACGATCAATCAGATTCTGGGTGAAGAAGTGATGAAAAAACGTATTGAAAATGTAATCGCGCACTTATAAAAGAATCGAAACTGAGCTGAATGAAATGGAACTAAGCTGAGCTGGTGTGAATTGGTTTGAACTGGTGTGAACTGATCTGAACTGATTTATAACCACATGAGCTTGCCGATATGTAGGGCTTGAAATTAAATCGGTTCTTTATGTAAGAATTTGCGGCTATCAGCATTCGAGTTTTCAATCTTCTTATAAAGAATAACATTTACAAGATAACACTTATAATAAGAAGGAACACGATTAGCTGCTATAAAAAACAGTAGTTTGGGAAACGATTTGCAGACGGAAACTACGGTTCGAAAAAGAAAGCAGTGCTTCCTTAAAAAACAGTTAATCTCCTGGTCGATTCATTCGGCACAGGAGATTTTTGTCTTTAACAGCGATTGCAATGTTATGTTCTAATTTACGTGTTATAATTTTATAATTTTTATTGAAAAAATGAAAAAAAGTACTTGCATTCTTAAAAAAGGTATGGTATATTAATAACCGCTGTGGCATGATAGCAATGAAGCGCGA
Source organism: uncultured Lachnospiraceae bacterium (assembly GCA_964613155.1). Lineage (GTDB taxonomy): Bacteria > Bacillota > Clostridia > Lachnospirales > Lachnospiraceae > TWA4. The sequence goes on from CAZTHP010000036.1 coordinate 24,087, forward strand.
GGTTGCCGCTCGGAGAGAGCGGGTTTTCCGTGGAGCGAATGTCAAGTTAGGAAACTGGCGACAAGTCACTGTACAAAATAGGATAGTTCTGCGTATAGGCAGAAGACCGTGTGAGGGATGGACACGGCGCGGATAGGTGCGCTCTGGACACACACGGACATGTGTACAGTCACCACTTGTCGTGCTTCGATATAGTACGAATAAGGAGGCGACTTTTTTTATGAGTCAGGTTATGAGAATTACATTAAAAGCTTACGATCATCAGCTGATTGACCAGTCTGCTAGCAAGATCGTTGAAACTGTAAAGAAAACAGGTGCTCAGGTAAGTGGTCCTGTACCGCTGCCCACCAAGAAGGAAGTTGTTACAATCTTAAGAGCTGTTCACAAATATAAAGATTCTAGAGAACAGTTTGAACAGAGAACACACAAAAGACTGAGTGATATCATTGCACCTACACAGAAAACAGTAGAAGCTTTATCTCGTCTTGAGATGCCTGCTGGTGTAAGCATCAGCCTTAAGATGAAACAGAAATAATTCAAGAAATTATTTCGAGCAAAATTAGTTAATCCGGAATTGGTAATATAGATACCTGTTCTAGGATGAGCACCCTGGTTGTGCTCCGCTGTAGATTAACAGGAGGTAAGAAAAATGAAGAAAGCAATCTT
>CAZTHP010000037.1:0-1768 GCA_964613155.1 uncultured Lachnospiraceae bacterium
AGGATGGTACATTTGCAAAAGAATTCCTGTTGGAGATGTCCGATGCCGGCGGTCAGGTTCATTTTAAAGCAATGAGAAGAAAAGCAGCAGAGCATCCCGCAGAACTGGTTGGTGAAGATGTTCGTAAGCTGTACAGCTGGAATGGCAACGATAAACTGATTGAAAACTAAGATAAGTCTCGATCAAGAGTAAGTCTTAAAAAAGCAAAGAGCTTTCTGCAGCAGCATGCAGAAAGCTCTTTGTCGATACTTCCTGATTAAGATTAAGGAAGAAATTCTCTAAGAAGCATAGAAGCTTTTATTTCGTATGGAGTCCGTGATGGCTGTAAAAATGCCGGTTTGCGTAAGATTTGCGAATTCATAAAGGTTTACGAATTCGTAATAAAACGATTGACAAATTCAATCCTTCTATGTATAATAGACGGGTATGTGTTAGGTGGCAGGCTGATGCTGGGTCTTTTCAGATTTTGTGCAGCAGATTCTGTCCGATAACAGATGGATCAAAAGTGTCCGAGGACACAGAGGGAAGGTAATTATGCTGATTCATTTATCTGAGGTATTTGTATCGGAAGGAAAGAAGTGTAGTTATACAGTTCCTGTTGGATTCTGTACATTTGATTATCATGGCAATGCATGTCCTATTTTAGAAAAGCCGGACATGACCTTAACTCTGGAAAATCAAGGTGAGCAGAAAGCAGCTTTACAGCTGAAGGGTCATTTGAAACTGGCAATTCCTTGTGATCGATGTCTGGAAAGTACAGCTGTCGATGTAGAGTTGGATATCGAGACGGACATTGATATGAAAGAACCCATTCAGGAGGAACTGTCCCAGGAAGAACTGGAAGCAGAGCAGGAACGTTTGGATGATCAGACCTTTATCGAAGGTCATCAGTTGGATACGGACAAGCTGCTGATACAGGAACTTCAGCTTCGGGTACCTGAAAAAGTTCTGTGTAAAGATGACTGCAAAGGTATTTGTTACCAGTGTGGAAAGAATCTGAACCACGGAGCATGTGACTGTAAAGAAGAACCGAAAGATCTCCGCATGGCAGCAATTTTGGATTTATTTAATCAGTCTACAGAGAATTAATGTTAGTAACTTTTTATAAGTTGCCTATAGATCTGCATGATAAGATGCAGAAGTATGGAAAGATAAGGAGGTGTAACGATGTCTATCTGTCCTAAGAATAGATCTTCAAGAGCTAGACGTGACAGCCGCAGAGCAAATTGGAAGATGAGCGCTCCCAATCTGGTTAAGTGCAGTAAATGTGGCGCATTAATGATGCCTCATAGAGTATGTAAAGCTTGTGGATCATACAACAAAAAAGAAATCATCACAAACGAAGCTGAATAATACAAATTATAGCTTAAAATCAGGGGTTCCTAAAAGTTTTTGGAGCCCCTGATTTTGTATGTTGACAGGCCTGTGAAGGAGAGTTATCCTTTGCTAGCCTGTTTTTTTGTAAAAATAGTATATTGGTATAAACTGGTTGTGTAATTACCTTTTTAAACAAAAAACGGAACACAGCAGGTTCCGTTTATGAGATTCTTTATTTATGAGAAATTCAAATTGTGACAATTTCTTCCTGCTCCATCAAGGTTTGAAAATCGGAGACGGGGATATTTAACTGTGAAGCAGCCTTTTCTTCCGTAATGGAGCCATCTTTTACCAGAGCAATTAAGGTTTTCATTTTACCCTCAGCAAGTCCCTCAGCAAGTCCCTCAGCAAGTCCCTCAGCACGCCCTTCAGCACGCCCTTCAGCACGCCC
>CAZTHP010000037.1:1868-23763 GCA_964613155.1 uncultured Lachnospiraceae bacterium
TCAGCACGCCCTTCTGAATATTCTTCTCTCAATTTTAATGCATACGTCATATAATCTTTCCTCCATTTTTCGTTTGCCTTTGTACGTGTTACAGCTTGATCCAATTCCTCTGTATAAGAATCAGACAGTTTTCCATCATCAATATATTCAAACAATGCTTTCTGATCAGAGGTAATGAGTCCTTCCTTTCCTTTTGTATTTACAAAAATTTTTTTAGTCTGGTCGTTTAGTTTTAGTTCTGGAAGTTCCTGGCATGTATTTTCGAAGGTGTATATATAGTGATTTTTTCCAAACAGGTCAAACCGGCAGACAAAAATAATAATGGATGGATAAAGATTCTGATAATCCTCTCCCTTTCCTAGATTATTCAAATCAATCACGGCCTGATAATATCGGGATCGTTTGGGCAGATTTCGGTTGGGAGATGTCTGCATTTCAACGTTGTATACGGTATGTGCATTATCTTCAACATAAATATCGAGTCGAACACTTTTGGCCTCTGCTGTGAGATCAATTACTTTTTGGGATTCTGGATACTCAATTTTTTGGATTGTAAGATTCAAAATCCTTTCCAAAAACGGTTTGCAAAGCAAGGGGTCTCGCATAATGATTCCGAACATAAAATCATCACTGATTGTGAGTTCATCAAAATTCTTAATTCTTTTGTTCATTGGCGCTCCTTCATTTTTATTAATTTTATTATATCATGGATTGATGCCTTTTTCCATCATGTAGTTTCCTTGATTGAAAATGAAATTTTGCTAAAATTTTCAATCTGCTTCTATAGGCAACCAGGGCAGTCTGTGCTAAAATTTTGATATAATGAATCCAAAAACGATGAATTTAGCTAATAACAATAAGGTGGGAGCGCAGTAAATGAATGATTATGATAGTCTGAATCGCTTTCTGATCGCACAGCAAAATTATTATCGAACTGCTTTGCAGGAAATGAAATCCGGACGAAAGCAGACGCACTGGATATGGTATATTTTTCCACAGATTGTAGGACTAGGGTATAGTGAAACCGCTCAGTATTATGCTATAAAAAATATGAAGGAAGCAAAGGCATTTTTGAAAAATTCAACGCTACGGAAAAATCTGCTTGAAATCTCGCAAGTTCTGCTGGAAGTGAACTCTAATGATGCTGTTAAGGTGATGGGATGGCCGGATAATTTGAAACTGAAATCTTCCATGACATTGTTTGCACTGGCAGAACCAGAATGCGAAGTGTTTCAGAAAGTACTGGATAAATTTTTTCAGGGAGAAAAAGATAAGAAAACAATCAGAATTCTGTCAGATCAATAAATCATGATGGTGAGACTGGATAATAACATAAAAACCTTCATTTTGAGAAAAATGGAGGTTTTTATCTTAAAGCGGAAAATGAAAGGTTATCGCTTAAGGTTCGATATTTAATTTTTTGAGCAATTCAATCATTTTATAGGAGATCATAATATACATGCGTTCTTCTGGATTTTCCAGATTGATATGAATGATTTGTTGGATTTTTCGAATACGGTAATGAAGTGTATTTCTGTGAATGAATAAATTTTCAGCAGTTAAAATAGCGTTCATACCGCATTCAAGATAAACTTTTAAAGTGAAAAGAAAATTGGTTCCATGAGCAGCATCATATTGATAAAGTTGAACGACGTTAGGGTCACATAGATGCTTGGCAGGAATTATGCTAGTGCCATATTGAATAAAATATTGCAGGCTATATTCACGAAATAAATAACACCAGCAATTTGGATCGTATTTAATTCCCATTTCTAAAGCTCCTTCTGCTTGATGATAATAAATCTGCGTTGTACTAAAATTCCAATATTTCCAACTAATACCAGCACGGAAGATGCCTTCTCTTAAAAAATATTTTAGGCGATCAGCTGCCTGTGAGACTGTCATATTGGTTCGGCTTAAATTGACAATTGCGACAATATTTTCTTCAAATGGTAATGCAAAGCTATCTTCCATGATATTTTCAATTTGGCTGCAGATATTTGGTAAAAAATAACTTTTTCGATCCCAATCATTTATCTGCAGTTTGATACAAATGTAATCATCGTCATAGCTCCATCCCATCATAGATAGATATTTTTCGATTTCAGGTTGTGTGATTTGGACATTATAGAGCATACGGGTTAAGAATTGCTCAAAAACCTGGTTATGTCCTGTAACAGAAAAATTATTTTTTCGTTTTAAAGCTTTTTGAAGGTATTTGGACAGAAATGCAGCTAAATAACGATCTCCTTCTGTTAGCGGCTTGTTTTTTTCAAAAACCATCAGCATTCCATTGTTTTTATATCCGTGATGTATCCGTGAGAATACAGCGCGATAATCCATCTGATCATTATCCAAAATAAACCCTGTAGAACTAACAGAAGCTTTTCGATATTGTTCGTTAATTTTTAGTTCATTAATCATAGTAAGTGGCAGCATTTTAATACCAGACCATTTATCTTTTTCCCATGTAATCAATCCTGCTGTATCTGGTGAGTGGTATAAGATGCAGAAATTTCGATCAAAAATGACAATTGGATTGTTTAGGATTTCTTTACTGCATTCATAAAACTGTTCTAGATCTTTATCTTCAATTAAAAGAGTTTGAAGTGCTCTTTCCCAATTTTGAAAGTGATTAAAGCAATTTGTTATAAAATTAAATACGTCTTCAAAAGAACTGGATGTATGGATCAAGATTAAATTTAATCCGGATATTGTTTCAAAAAGAGAAGTATGAGGATGACTGCTAACAATCGCGAAGGAGGATTGTCGCAGTAAGTTTATGAGGGTATCTGGATCAGAAGGTAAATCGGATTTTTTTACGATGTAAATAGAATTAGGAGCACATTGTATTTGGGGATTCCATAAGGCTGCTTTTGATAAATTGCATTCGGATTTCTCTGTCGTGTAAATTAAATGGGTATCATATTTTTCTTCGAGTTCTTTTAATAAGATATAAGAATTTAATTTCATAGGATGGTCACTTTCCTTTACATAATTGGGATGAAATACCATTGTTAAAAGTAGAGATAAAAAATCATGAAAAGCAGATGAATAATTAGAAATATTTTATAAATGTTTGGGAAAAATGTCAATTAGCATAATTTAGCAGAAAATTAAAAGGCGTTGTGCACAATGCACTTTATGGTGTAAAAAGATAAAACAGGATGAACATGGTGATTTTAGGAGGAGATACGATATAATTTGAATCAAGCAGCTGCGGAGCAAATGGTTAAAAGAATGCTGTAATTGCAGGAATAGAGAGCGATTCAGATTCAATTACTTGTAGGATGAGGTATATTATGAGCGAAAAAAGAAAATTGTCACCATATTTTTATCTGGTTATCATTATTTTAGTTTTTATGACATGGGGAATGTGTCAGTATAAAATTCAACCAATTTTAAATGATTTAATGCTTTTAATGGGAATTGATGAAGCAAAAGGTGGATTTTTAGTATCAGCAATCAATATTCTGGCTATTTTTATCACAATCCCGTTGGGGGTGGTAATGGGAAAAATCGGACCTAGAAAAACAGGTTTTTTGGGAATGGGATTGATTTTATTGGGTTCTATAATTGGTACATTTTGCACAAAGAATTTTTATTTGATGATGATTTCACAGTTGATCGTAGGGGCTGGTGGTGCTAGTGTTTCTATTTTAGGACCATATGTCATACCAATGTTGTTTGTACCTGAGTTAAGAGGTCGGGCGAATGGCTTTTATATGACAGCAGGTACAATTTCTCAGTTATTAATGTACAATGTAGTGCCACGGATTACTTCTGCATCTAATTTAGCACCTGCATGGTGCTTGACGAATATCTTTACAATTGTAATGCTGCTTATTTGGTTTTTATTTGCATCAGAAGATGTTTTTCCGAAGCAAGAGGAAAAACATAGAAGTTCTTCTGAAGTGAAAAAAGTAACCATGTTAGATGCACTGAAAGATGGAAAAGTGTTACAGTTATTTTTAGGAATTACATTTTTTATGATGAGTGCAAGTGCTATTATTGGTTTTTCACCTTCTTATCTGATTGCAGAACGCGGATATGATGCAGTTACAGCAGGAAGCTTAGTGAGTGTATCTGCTTTGGTAGGAGCAGTTGCAACAGCTGTAGGAGGTACACTCTCTGATTTACTGAAAACAAGAAAATGGATTTATTTCATTGCCTTGTTGTGGATGGTAGTTTCAAAGATTTTGATCGTGGTATTACCGAATGGAATTTTATTAAATTTAACGATTTGGGGACAGGGAATTCCTTCGGTTTGTATGGGATTGATTTATACGGTTGCAGGAGAAGTGATCGATGTTGAAAAACGAGCTGTTACGATGTCAGTTCTTTCAACTGGAAGTAAAATAGGAGCATTTTTTGCAGCTACTGTATTTGGGATTATTGTAACAGCTTTTGGATATCAGACAACATTTTTCGTATATGCAGGAATTACCTGTTTAGCGGCTTTCGGTGTATGCACTATTAAAGGAGTTAAATAAATTTACAAAAGGAGTGATAAATATGGGAAACGGTATGTCAAAACGTGAAAATGCAATGGCAATCTATAATAGAGAGCAGCCGGAATATTATGGAGATATGATGGAAGCAATTCAATTACTTCCTGATCCATACAGAATGAAAAATGCAATTCCAAGAGATGGAAAAGAGCATTTGGATTTGTGGGGAACTACGTATATCTTTCCGCCCAATGCACCAGGTGCACATCCACATGTAACAGCAGAAAATGCAGTTATTAAAGATATTGAAAATTGGGAAAGTCAGGTAAAAAAACCAGATATGTCCAAATTTGATTTTACAGAAGCAAAAGAAGCTGCTCAAAAAGCAGATCGAGGCGAAGTTTTGGTTGGATTTATGTTCGGCGGTGGTTTATTTGAACGGACTCATCATTTGATGGGAATGGAAGAAGCTCTTGTGAATTATTTGATGTATCCAGATGAAATGAAGGGACTACTGCGTTTAATAGCAGATCATAAGATTGAATATATTCAGATGATGGCAGAAGAATGCCATCCGGATATTATTTTTTACCATGATGATTGGGGTTCGAAACAAAATGTTTTTCTTCCACCTGAAGTGTGGAGAGATATGATTAAACCATTACAAACAGAGATTGCTTCTGTGATCCATGATTGTGGAATGATTTATATGCATCATGCAGATTGTATTTGTCAACCTATTGTAGAAGATATGGTAGAATTAGGTGTAGATATTTGGCAGGGTGTTATTCCACAAAATGATATTGTAGAAATTCAAAAAATTACAAAGGGAAAATTAGCGATGATTGGGGGAATTGATGGACCAAAATTGGATTTGGCAGGAACTCCGGAAGAAGTTATTCGCGCAGAAGTACGTCGTGCAATTGATACTTATTGTCCTGCTGGAAGATTTTATCCAGCTATTCCCAATGGAATTTGCTATATTCCAGAAATTAACGCAATTGTAATGGATGAATTGAAAAAATATGGAAAAGAATTTGCACAAATGCATCCTGTGAACGCGCCCATCTAGAGATAATGATTAGCTCATTATGAGTGTGAGTTTTCTAGAAGATACAGGATAAATTTTTACCACGCTTTCCTTGTGATTTTGTAAAAGATAAAGTGGAGTGGAAAAAATAGGAAATATTCAAAATAGTTATAGGAGTTGTCGGGTTTGGCAGCTCCTATTTTAGTAAAAATGATGATAAAAAACAAAGTTGCCCGATTTGGCTGGATGTGCTATGATAACAACGTGTCTGATTTCCATAGGGGCAGAATGATATCTGCTCATATGGAAATCAGATGAAATTCGTTTACAGGAGGAAATGATGGACAGAACAATCGTAGTAGTAGATGCAATGGGTGGCGACAATGCGCCGGTTGAAATCGTAAAAGGTGCAGTGGAAGCAGTTCAGAAAAGCGAGAAGGTACAGGTGATTCTGACGGGTATCGAAGATGTGGTACAGGCAGAATTAAAGAAATATACGTATCCAGATGACCGGATTTCGGTTCTGCATGCTTCGGAAGTGATCACGACAGAAGAATCACCGGCATTTGCCATTAAAAAGAAGAAAGATTCTTCAATCGTAGTAGGTCAGAAATTGTTAAAAACCGGAGAGGCGGATGCATTTGTTTCTGCTGGCAGTACGGGTGCTGTTTTAGTGGGCGGTACGTTGGTAGCTGGAAGAATCCGTGGAATTGAAAGAACCCCTCTTGGTACGTTGATTCCGACAGAAAAGGGAGTTGCGCTGTTGGTAGATGCGGGTGCGAATGCAGACTGCCGTCCTTCCCATCTGGTGCAGTTTGCGCAGATGGGTTCGATTTACATGGAGCATGTGATTGGTGTAAAGAATCCCAGGGTAGCATTGGTGAATATTGGGGTAGAAGAAGAAAAAGGCAATGCGCTGGTGAAAGAAACGCTTCCTTTATTAAAGGAGTGTCCGAGTATTCATTTTACAGGCAGTATTGAGTCCAGAGAAATTCCTCATGGCGGTGCAGATGTAATTGTTTGCGATGGCTTTACGGGGAATGTCATTTTGAAATTATACGAAGGGGTTGCTTCGGCTTTGATGCATCAGATAAAGGGTGGTTTGATGAGCTCTCTGCGGTCGAAAGTGGGAGCCTTGTTGATTAAACCGGCACTGAAGCAGGTATTAAAACGATTCGATGCTTCAGAATATGGCGGTGCGCCGATGCTGGGCTTAAATGGATTGGTAGTAAAGACACATGGTTCTGCGACAGCGGGAGAGGTCTGCAATTCGATTTTACAGTGTATCACCTTTAAAGAGCAGGGAATTAATGAGAAGATTCGTGACCTGCTGGGACGAAAGGATACTGGGAAAAGAAAGCAGGGACAGCAGGCAGAGACTCAAAAAGATGCAGCAGGCAGGACGGAGGCATAAGCAGATGAAAGTATGGACGAATGCAGAAGGAGAGATATCTCGCCGTATTTTGCAGCTGGAAGAAAAAATCGGCTATTGTTTTCAAAATAAAGAATTATTAAAACGTGCGCTGATGCACACTTCGTATTCCAATGAACATCGTATGGGAAAATTGGATAATAATGAGCGTCTTGAGTTTTTAGGAGATGCGGTTCTGGAAGTGATTTCCAGTGATTTTCTGTATCATGAATATCCGGATTATCCAGAAGGAAAGCTGACGAGACTGCGCGCCAGCATGGTTTGTGAGCCGACGTTGGCGTTATGCTCCAGAGAAATCGATCTGGGAAAGTATTTGCTCTTGGGAAAAGGCGAAGATGCGACAGGCGGTCGGAAACGGGATTCGATCGTATCAGACGCGATGGAAGCGGTAATTGGTGCGATTTATCTGGACGGCGGTTTTGAGCCGGCGCGAACCTTTGTGATGCGATTTGTTTTGAATGATATTGAAAAGAAGCATTTGTTTTATGACAGTAAAACCATTTTGCAGGAAATGATTCAAAGCGAACATAAGGATCAGCTGGTTTATGAATTGTTAAAAGAAGAAGGTCCCGATCATGATAAGCAGTTTACAACACGCGTACTGTTAGGCAATACCGAGTTGGGATGTGGAAAAGGTCGGACAAAGAAAGCGAGTGAGCAGGAAGCTGCTTATTATGCGATTTTAAGATTAAAAGAGAAAAAGGGGTAACGCATGTATCTGAAAGGGATTGAAGTATCCGGCTTTAAATCATTTGCCCGGAAGACAGAATTTCATTTTCAGGATGGAATTACCGGTATTGTTGGCCCAAATGGCAGCGGAAAGAGTAATGTAGCAGATGCGATGCGCTGGGTTTTAGGAGAGCAAAGTGCGAAACAGCTGCGAAGCTCTAATATGCAGGATGTGATTTTTGCAGGGACAGAAAATCGGCGGGCGCAGGGATATGCGTATGTTAATATCGTATTTGATAATTCCGATCATCGGCTGGCGATCGATTACGATGAAGTGACGATCGGACGGCGTGTGTACCGTTCGGGAGAAAGCGAATATCTGATCAATTCCAGTGCCTGCCGTTTAAAGGATATTCAGGAGCTTTTTTACGACACCGGAATCGGCAAAGAAGGTTATTCGATCATCGGACAGGGACAGATTGATAAAATCTTAAGCGGAAAACCGGAAGATCGCCGGGAGTTGTTTGATGAAGCGGCTGGGATTGTAAAGTTCAAAAAGCGGAAGAATGCAGCGCTTTCCAGATTGGAAAAGGAAGAAGAAAGCTTAGTTCGAATCCAGGATATTTTAACGGAATTAACCAGACAGGAAGGGCCGTTGAAAACGCAGGCGGAAAAGGCAAGAGCGTATCTGAAATTTCATGAGGAACTGCGGGTATGTGATGTCAATGAGTATCTCCTGGAAGTGCAGGATAGTCAGGGACAGATGGAATCTCTTGCCGAAAAACTTCAGATTTCTACACAGCATCTGGAGGAAGTTCGAGCAAAAGCTGAGAGCGTGAAAACACGTTATGCGGCATTGAGTGAGCATTTTGTGCATCTGGAGCAGGAATTGGAGCAGCTGCGTAAGATACAGGATCAAAACAAGGAAGAATCACGGGAAATGCGTTCGCAGGAGGCACTGCTTCGCCAGCAGATTTCTTCGGAGCAGGAAAAGGCAGGTTTATATCAGCAGCAGGAACAACAAGCGCAGGATCTGCAGCAGACGGCACAGAAAGAACAGGAACGCTTTTTAGAGGAACTGAAAGAGCTGGAACAGCAGCAGGAACAAACGGACTCTTTGTTTACCGAACTGGAAGATCAGATTTTTGTGATTTCAAAAAAACTGGAAGAAGCCGAAAAAGGCATGAAATCCAGCCAGCAGGAAGAAGCGGAGCTGACCAGACAGAAAGCACAGCTGTTAGTGAACCAGCAAAAGTACGATACCATGTCGGAGCAGACACAGCTGCGGACGGTAGAACTGAATGGAAAGCTTTTACAGGCGAAAAGTCAGGAAGATACTGCAAAATCGGAGCTTCGGCAAGGAAAGAAGCAGATGAAGGAGATTCAGGACGCCATTGTGCAGTGTAAGCAGGAGATGGAAGCGGTCAAAGCAAAAGAACGTGAAATTCGAGAAAACCTGCAGCAAGCAAGACAGGGTGCCGATCAGGCGAAAAATGCCCTGCATCAGGCAAAGGCACGTTTTGATTCGGTACAGAATCTGGCGGAGCGTTATGAGGGGTATGGCATGAGCGTACGCCGCTTGATGGAAAACCGTTCGAAATTCCCCGGAATCTGCGGTGTTTTAGCCGATCTGATCCAGGTGGAAAAGCGTTATGAAACCGCAATTGAGACAGCTTTAGGCGGTGCACTGCAAAATATTGTAACGGATCATGAGCAGACCGCTAAGCAATGTATCGACTATTTGAAACAGAACCGGATGGGGCGTGCAACCTTTTTGCCTTTAACGACAGTAAAAGCGAGAGGGGCTCTGCATGAGCAGGCGGCTTTGCAGCTGCCCGGTGTATGTGGAACTGCGGATACGCTGGTTCATACAAAAGAGACTTATCAGGAGATTATCCGCTTTTTATTAGGTCGGATCGTTGTAGTTGATACGATGGAACATGCACTTGCAGTAGCATCCCGCTATCATTATTCGTTTCGGATCGTTACATTGGAAGGAGAATCGCTCAATGCAGGCGGTTCAATCAGCGGCGGTGCGTTTAAAAACAACAGCAATCTGTTAGGACGTCGACGTGAACTGGAAGAATTGGAAACGGGTGTTGCGAAAGCAAAAGCTGCCTGTGAAAAGGCCGATACCGCAGTGGAGCTGTGGCAGAGCAGAAAAGAAGAACAGGTTCGCAAATGGGAGTCTCTTAGCCGCACGATGCAGGAAAAACAGCTGGAATTCAGCCGGGTGGAGATGAGTCTGCGTCAAAATATGGGGCTTTTGGATGCAGCGCGGGATGAACTGCAGCATTTAGAGCAGGAGATGAAAGCACTGACTGAAGAAAAACAGCATTTGCTTTCTGAATATGAGCAGGCGGGACAATCGGCGCTGACGCTGGAACAGGCAATTGAAGCGGCAAAAGCAGAAGCCATCCGTCAGGAAGCCTGTGCAGCTGCTTATCGAAAAGAACGCGATCAGTTTTTGGAGCAAAAGGTTGCCGATCAGATTGCACGAACCTCTCTGTATGAAAAGCAGATGCATAAAAAAGCAGATCTGCAGCGTGTGCAGGAAAATCTGCATGAAAAAGAGACGATGATTGCTCTGCTGCAAAAACAGCAAGAGGAAATTTTGCTTTCCATTCAGGTAAAGCAGGAGCAGATGCAGCAGTGCCAGGAAACCGTTGGAAAACTGGAACAGCAGATTCAGCAGCGGGAAGTCGAAATTGCTTCGAAATCAGAAGTTCGGGAGCGCAATACGAAAGAACAGCAGGAATTATTTCAGCAGCAGGAAACGTTTTCCGGAGATCTTTCTGCATTGGAAAAAGAATGCTATCGTTTGGAACACCAGAAAGAATTGCTGGAGGATAATCTGGAACGAAAAGCGGCTTATTTGTGGGAAGAATATGAGTTGTCGCCTTCCGAAGCAAAACGGTATCGTCTGGAAGAATTGCCGGATCGTACAAAACTCAAAACGCAGATTCAGACCTTGAAAACGCAGATCAAAGCGTTAGGCAGTATTAATACGAATGCGGTGGAGGAATATGCAGAGCTTTCAGAGCGTTTAACCTTTTTGCGTGCGCAGCATGAAGATCTGGTACATGCCAGAGAAAATCTGCAGGTTTTGATCGAACAGCTGAATGAAGGCATGAAACAGCAATTTTCGGAGAAGTTTCAGGAGATTCAACAGGAATTTGACCAGGTATTCAAAGAGCTTTTTGGTGGTGGTTACGGCACACTGGAACTTTCGGAAGCGGAGGATATGCTGGAATCGGGTATTTTGATCCATGTTCAGCCGCCTGGAAAGAAATTGCAGAATATGATGCAGCTTTCCGGTGGGGAAAAAGCGCTGACTGCTATTTGCCTGTTGTTTGCGATACAAAACTTGAAACCGTCGCCGTTTTGTATTTTAGATGAAATTGAAGCGGCTCTGGACGATGTTAACGTAGATCGCTTTGCGGCATACTTAAATAAATTAAAGAAAAATACGCAGTTTATTGTGATCACACATCGACGCGGAACAATGTTGATCGCCGATCAGCTGTACGGTATTACGATGCAGGAGAAGGGAATTTCCAGTCTCGTATCGGTTGATCTGACCGATGCAGAGTGAGAACGCAGGAAGGAATCAAAACGATTCCCGGAATTTGAAACGGCATCGCATACAGTCCTTGGAGAGGGACTTGAAACACTACTACTTTATCTTACGAGGAATATACAGATATGGGATTTTTTGGTAAATTATTTAAAGGCCTGACAAAGGCACGCGATAATATTATGTCGGGTCTGGATCAGATTTTTAATGGATTTTCTCAGATTGATGATGATTTTTATGAAGAAATCGAAGAAATTCTGGTAATGGCAGATTTGGGAATCAATACGGCTTCGGAGATTATTGAAAATCTGAAAGAAAAAGTCAAAGAGCTTCACATCAAAGAGCCGATGGAATGCAAAAATTTGCTGGTGGAAACGATTAAGGAGCAGATGGATCTGGGGGAAAATGCGTATGAATATGAGCATAAAAAATCAGTTCTGCTTGTAGTCGGAGTCAATGGTGTCGGCAAAACGACAACAATCGGAAAACTGGCAGCCCAGTATCAGCATCAGGGAAAGAAAGTTATTTTAGCAGCAGCGGATACCTTTCGTGCCGCAGCCGTTGCACAGCTGGGTGAATGGGCAAAGCGTGCCGATGTAGATATGATCAGCCAGGGTGAAGGTGCTGATCCAGCGAGTGTTGTATACGATGCAGTACAGTCTGCAAAAGCAAAAAATGCGGATATTTTAATTTGCGATACCGCAGGACGTCTTCACAATAAGAAAAACTTAATGGAAGAATTAAAAAAGATCAATCGTATCATCGATCGGGAATATCCAGATGCTTATCGGGAAACCTTGGTTGTCTTAGATGGCACGACTGGACAGAATGCCTTGGTGCAGGCAAGACAGTTTAAAGAAGCCGTGGATATTTCCGGTATCATTTTAACGAAAATGGACGGAACGGCAAAAGGTGGTATCGCCGTTGCCATTCAATCTGAGTTAGGTGTTCCGGTCAAATATATCGGTATCGGTGAAAAAATCGAAGATCTGCAGAAATTTGATCCCGATAGCTTTGTCAATGCTTTGTTTGATGTAAAACGCGAAGAAGCAGAAAGCGAAGCAGAGTAAACGACAAAGCAAAGCAGACGCAATTTGTTTCTGAAAGAGAAGGGAGCAAGAAACGTTAAACAGCAGGATCAAGACAGCAAATAAAAAAGAAGATATTATGGGGATCACAAAAAGAAAAGCTGAAAAAGCAGTATAAAAGGGGAAATAAAAAGGGAATAACTGGAGGTATCGAAAAATGGATACATTGACAATGGAGTGTTTTGAAAGAGCGACTGATATTGTGGCACAGGTAACAAATGAAACAAAATTATTATACAGCCCGCATTTTTCCAATATGACAGGAAATAAGGTGTATTTAAAACCGGAAAATATGCAGACAACGGGTTCGTATAAGATTCGTGGTTCGTATTATAAGATCAGCACTTTGCCGCCGGAACAGCGTGCAAAAGGCTTGATCGCTGCCTCTGCGGGAAATCATGCACAGGGAGTTGCTTATGCGGCAATGCATTATGGTTGTAAGGCGGTAATCGTAATGCCGCAGAATACTCCTTTGCTGAAGGTGAATCGTACCAAAGAATATGGCGCGGAAGTAATCCTTTATGGACGAGATTACGATGAAGCCTGCGGTTATGCGATGCAGCTGGCGGAGGAAGAAGGCTATACTTTTATTCATCCGTTTGATGATGCAGATGTAATCACCGGTCAGGGAACGATTGCAATGGAGATCATCAAAGAGCTTCCCACTGTGGAATATGTACTGGTTCCGATCGGCGGCGGCGGTTTAGCAGCAGGTATCTCCCGTTTGATGAAGCTGTTTAATCCCAATATTCATATTATTGGTGTAGAGCCTGCGAACGCAGCTTGTATGAAGGCTTCCTTAGATGCGGGTGAGATTGTGACACTGCCGAATGCCAATACTATTGCAGATGGTACTGCTGTACGGACACCTGGCCGTTTAAACTTTGAAATTGTCAAAGAACATGTCGATGAGATTATTACGATTGCAGATGAAGAATTGATCGTAGCTTTTTTGGATCTGATGGAAAATCACAAGATTGTTGCAGAAAATTCCGGTTTGCTGACGATTGCGGCACTGCGTCATCTGGATATTAAAAATAAAAAAGTCGTTTCCGTGATCAGCGGCGGAAATATGGACGTAATCACAATGTCCTCTTTAGTTCAGCATGGTCTGGTTGAACGCGGCCGCGTCTTTACGGTATCCGTTTTACTGCCGGATACGCCGGGTCAGCTGGTAAGTGTTGCATCTACGATCGCAGAAGCAAACGGCAACGTTGTAAAACTGGAGCACAACCAGTTTGTCAGTGTCAATCGTATGGCAGCTGTTGAACTGCGTGTAACAGTGGAAGCCTTTGGCCGAGAACACCGTGATGAAATCATTCACAAATTGGCAGAAGCGGGATTCCGCCCCAGACTGGTCAGCTCCAAAGGGCAGATGTCTTTAAATTAAGAAGATTGGTTCTGATATAGAAAAATCGAAAGAATCGAATGAAACGCTTGAAGAAAATAGCCTGAACAGGAAAACAGGAATTTTTGAGAAAAAGCAGAAAGGTTTTCGTAAAAAAGAAGCAAAACAGAGTCCCTGCGGCAGGATCTGCCGGAAAGAACAGGAAAGTAAGGTGAAAGGTTAGATGAATAAAAACAAAATCTTATTAGTAGATGACGAACCACGCCTTAGAAAAATGGTAAAAGATTTTCTAAAGCGGGCAGATTATGAGGTAATCGAGGCGGAAAATGGCAGACAGGCAGTAGATTTGTTTTTTTCCGACCCGAAGATCGATCTGATCATTCTGGATGTTATGATGCCGGAAATGAATGGTTGGGAGGTATGCCGTACAATCCGAAAAGAATCCGATGTTCCGATCATTATGCTGACGGCAAAGGGCGGTGAGCGCGATGAGCTGCAGGGATTTGATCTGGGAGCCGATGAATATATTTCCAAACCATTCAGTAATAAGATTCTGGTTGCCCGCGTAGGCGCAATTCTTCGCCGAAGTGGAGAAGCGCCGAATGAAGAATTGAATGCAGGCGGCATCCGGATTGATAAAGTGGCGCATCAGGTATTTGTGGAAGGAAAAGAAATTGGACTAAGCTACAAAGAATTTGAATTAATGTGTTATTTTATTGAAAATAAAGGAGTTGCACTTTCACGTGAACGGATTTTAAATCATGTGTGGAATTATGATTATTATGGCGATGCACGTACGATTGATACCCACGTTAAAAAACTAAGAAGCAAATTGGGCAATTGGGGCGATTCGATTATTACGATTCGTGGAATGGGCTATAAATTTGACCCTGCGGGTGTAAAAGAGTCCTAAAGCAGAGAGGATCACCATGGAAGAAAAACAAAGCGGAAGAACGATTCGTCAATGGCAGTTGTATCTGAAGAAACGTGCGCTGGAAAATCAGTCTATGCGTGTAAAATTTACGTTGTTTTTTATCTGGGTCATGTTGTTATCCACTGGAATCTGTATTTTCGCGAATCTCTATTTTTTGGAAGATTATTATTTGGAGCGAAAGCTGGATTCGGTTGTTCAGGAAATCCAAGAGATCAATGGAACCTTGAAACGCTATGAATTTTCTGGAAGTAAAAGAGAAATTACAGAACCTATGCGGGAAGAAGTGGAGGATATTCTGCGCAAATGCTGGATGCAGTATAATATCAGCGTTGTGATCGTAGGAACGGATAATGAAGTATTATTTCAGTCTTCTTCCGAAATGTTCGATCTACAGCTGCGACTGCGGCAGTATCTATTTAGCGAAAGCATGGATCTGACTTCTGTGTATGAAAATGAAGCGTATCGAGTTGTGCTGATGAAAGAGGAACACAGCAGTGCTCGCTACATGGATGCATTTGGATTTTTGGAATCCGGTGCCATATTCGTTTTGAGTGCACCAGTTGAGAGTATTCAGGAAAGCGCGTCCGTCTCGAATCGCTTTTTCATGCTGACGGGTTTAACCACTGCTTTGATTGCAGGAATGTTTGTCTTTTTTATGATGAAGCATATGACTCGGCCAGTTTTAGAATTGTCAGAAATCGCAGCACGTATGGCAAAACAGGACTTTGGGGTACGTTATCAAGGGGAAGCAACTGGAGAAGTTGCCGTTTTGGGGGAAAGCATGAACCATTTGGCAGCGGAACTGGAAAAAACGATTGCGGAGCTAAAGGCTGCGAATGCTCAGCTGCAAAAAGATATTGAAGAAAAAATTCAGATTGATGACATGCGAAAGGAATTTTTATCCAATGTTTCGCATGAATTAAAAACGCCGATCGCGATCATTCAAGGATATGCAGAGGGTCTGCAGGATTGTGTCAATGAAGATGCTCAGAGCCGGGAATTTTATTGTGAAGTCATCATGGATGAAGCCAATAAAATGAACCAGATGGTGCAGAAGTTGTTAAATCTCAATCAGCTGGAGTTTGGTGATGGCTCCTGTGAAATGATTACGTTTGATCTGTCGGAATTAATTCATGGAATGATGGATGCTACCTATATTTTGCTTCAGCAAAAGGAGGGAACTCTGGAATATCAGGAAACGGCTTCCAGTATGTTGGTAGTGGGAGATGAATTTAAGATAGAGGAAGTACTGAAAAATTATATCAGTAATGCCTGCAATCACTTAGATGGAGAACGAAAAGTTCTGATTACAGCCAGAGATAGTGCCGCAGACCGTGTTCGAGTCAGTGTTTACAATACAGGAGAAGCGATTCCGCCGGAAGCACTGGATCAGGTTTGGGTGAAATTTTATAAAGTCGACAAAGCGAGAACACGTGAATATGGTGGAAGCGGAATTGGACTTTCCATTGTAAAAGCAATCATGGATCAGCATGGCTGTCCCTATGGCGTCGAAAATACGGCAGAAGGTGTTGTTTTCTGGTTTGAGATGAACAAAGCGAAGCCGGAGGATGAAATCTAGCGGCTTCTGCTGCCAGAGATTTTTACGGGAAGAGTTTGACTTACGGGGTGGTTTCTGGATCGGATAGGGATATTAGAAAAGCGGAATTTGTAGAGCGGTTTCTGGATCGGATAGGGATATCGGAAAAGTGGAAGCTGTAGAGCGGTTTCTGAATCGGATAAGGATATCGGAAAAGTGGAAGCTGTAGAGCGGTTTCCGGATCAGATACGGATGTCAAAAAAGCAGACTCTGCAGGACAGTTTTCGGATTGGATAGGGATGTTAGAGAATCTTGCCTGTGTGCGCTACTTGTCGAATTGCAGCTCCTGTGCTAGAATAAAGACATTCTGACGGAAACTGTCGAAAGGAAAATAATATGATTACAGTAATTGATTATGAAGCAGGGAATTTAGGAAGTGTAGAAAAAGCGCTGCTTTCCTTAGGGGAAACGATCGTAATCACCAAAGATCCTGATGTGATCCGGGCAGCGGAGAAAGTAATCCTGCCAGGTGTCGGTGCATTTGGAGATGCGATGCAAAATTTAGAACGATTGCAGCTGGTCGAACCGATTCGAGAATTTGCAGCCAGCGGAAAGCCTTTTTTAGGGATTTGTCTGGGGCAGCAGCTCTTATTTGAGTCGAGTGAAGAATCTCCTGGTGTAGCAGGACTTGGTATTTTAAAAGGAAAGATCTTGCGGATTCCGCCCTGTGAAGGGCTGAAGATTCCGCATATGGGCTGGAATTCTTTGCAGATTCAAGAAGGTGCAAGGCTGTTTCGGGGAATTCCACAGGAATCGTATGTATATTTTGTGCATTCTTACTATTTAAAAGCTGAAGATGAGTCGATCGTATCGGCTGTCACGGATTATAGTACGACGATTCATGCATCCGTCGAGAGTGCTAATGTGTTTGCTTGCCAGTTCCATCCGGAGAAAAGCAGCCGGATAGGACTTCAGATTTTAAAGAATTTTATAGATTTATAGAGCAGCAGGAGGGCACAAGATGTTTACGAAACGAATCATTCCCTGTCTGGACGTGAAAAACGGGAGAGTTGTAAAAGGGGTTAACTTTGTAAATTTAAAGGATGCAGGGGATCCGGTTGAGGTGGCGGCGCAATATGACCGTGCCGGAGCAGATGAGCTGGTTTTTCTGGATATTACGGCATCTTCTGATGCACGAAAAACAGTAGTCGATATGGTAAGACGAGTTGCAGAAAACGTATTTATCCCATTTACCGTCGGCGGCGGCATTCGTACAGTAGAGGATTTTAAAGAGATTTTACGCGAAGGTGCGGATAAGATATCGGTCAATTCAGCTGCAATCAATCGTCCGGAGCTAATTGCAGAAGCGGCGGATAAGTTTGGCAGTCAGTGTGTAGTTGTGGCAATCGATGCGAAACGTCGGGCCGATGGAAGCGGCTGGAATGTTTACCAAAATGGCGGTCGGATTGATACAGGGCTGGATGCAGTCGAATGGGCAGCAAAAGTGCAGGATTTAGGCTGTGGTGAAATTTTACTGACGAGCATGGATTGTGATGGTGTGAAGACGGGCTATGATCTGGAATTGACGCGTCAGATTGCAGAGGCTGTTTCCGTTCCGGTAATTGCTTCCGGCGGTGCTGGTGCAAAAAGTCATTTTTATGACGCTTTAACAGTCGGAAAAGCCGATGCAGCATTAGCGGCCTCCCTGTTTCATTATAAAGAACTGGAAATCCAGGATCTGAAACAATATTTGGCAGAGCGTGGGCTTTCAATGCGTTTGTGATCAGCCTTTAGCGGATGCAGGACGAGAGTTCGAATCCGACATAAGTCAGCAGCGCAGCATTTTTGCTTCGCTTTTTGTGAAACAGGAAAAAGGAAAGAATGAGGTGATTGTTTATGGCAGCAATTCAGAATGACTGGCTGCTTCCGTTACAGGAAGAATTTAAGAAACCTTATTATAAAGATTTGTACTATAAAGTGCAGGAAGAATATTCTACTTATCAAGTATTTCCAGAAGCGAATGACATTTTTAATGCCTTTGACCTGACTCCTCTGGCAAAGGTCAAGGTGGTGATTTTAGGGCAGGATCCTTATCATAATACGGGGCAGGCACATGGTCTGAGCTTTTCGGTTAAACCGCAGGTTGCAATTCCGCCGTCCCTGGTGAATATTTACCAGGAATTGCATGAGGATTTAGGCTGTACGATTCCGAAACATGGGTACTTGAAAAAATGGGCAGATCAGGGCGTTCTGCTGTTGAATACGGTGTTAACGGTGCGGGCACATCAGGCAAATTCCCATCGTGGAATCGGCTGGGAACAGTTTACCGATGCAGCAATTCGCGCGGTCAATGCCCAGGATCGTCCTGTGGTTTTTATGCTTTGGGGAAGACCGGCACAAAGTAAGAAAGCCCTGTTAAATAATCCGAAGCATTTGATTTTAGAAGCACCTCATCCGAGTCCGCTTTCGGCTTACCGGGGATTTTTTGGGTGTCGTCATTTTAGTCAGGCGAATACTTTTTTGCAGACACATGGAGTAGAGCCGATTGATTGGCAGATTACAGAAGAAACGGAGAATTAAGTTCCTGTTGGGGGCAGGTATTTAGAGGTGGAGTTCCAGAAGGGAACAGGTTCACTTCCGTTTCGAATGAAAAGAGTTAGTGTGAAAGAAAGCAGAGCTTTCATCAAGATTTGTGCTGCTAATGAAAAGGCGGCGGAATGGAGATTTTTATGTTAGAACTATTAAAAGCTGTTATCATTGGTATTGTAGAAGGAATTACCGAGTGGCTTCCTGTCAGCAGTACCGGGCATATGATCTTAGTACAGGAATTTGTTCATTTTGAGCTATCCAGCGAGTTCAGCAAGATGTTTCTTGTTGTGATTCAGCTGGCTGCAATCTTGGCGGTTGTGATTTTATTCTTTGAAAAGCTAAATCCTTTTTATGGAAGAAAGTCCGCAAGAAAAAAACGGGAAACCTTCCAGCTGTGGGGCAAGGTTATCGTAGGCTGTATCCCTGCTGCGGCATTAGGACTTCCGCTGAATGACTGGTTTGAAAAACTGGAAGTTCCGATGGTTGTTGCAGCAACTTTGATCTTATATGGTATTATCTTTATTGTGTTGGAGCATTTTTATAAGGGGAAAGATTTCGAAGTGACGGATACAACGGAATTGACATATCGTAAAGCATTTCTGATCGGCTGTTTCCAGTGTCTGGCACTGGTTCCGGGGACTTCCCGTTCTGGTGCAACGATCTTAGGAGCTATGTTGTTAGGCGTTTCTCGTTCAGCAGCAGCGGAATTTTCCTTTTTCCTGTCTGCGCCTGTTATGTTCGGAGCAAGCTTACTGCGTGTTTTGAAATTCATCCTTTCCGGTGCTGTAATGAGTACGATGGAAATTTGGGTTTTGATCGTGGGTTGTTTGGTTGCCTTTGTAGTTTCTCTGGCAGCAATCCGTTTCCTGATGGATTATGTTAGAAAACACAGCTTTGCACTTTTTGGATACTACCGGATCATCGTTGGTATTCTGGTAGTCGCTTATTTTGCTCTTGCAAAATAATGCACTTTGTCAATGGAAGAAGTACTATTTACGAGAATTTAGAAAGACAAGAAGTTACAGAAAAAACAATTTGATTCTAAAAAACGCTGTCGGATGCGCATTTCGCGATCCGGCAGCGTTTTTTGGTAGAAGAACAAACTGCGATTTACGTGCTGCAGAGCCATTCTCTTATTAAAGGGAGAGAACGTTTACTGGTTGTTCATGAGCGATTCCTTGCAGCGGCGGAACCTGGTCTGTTACCTGGGTTCCCGATTCACAATCCAGATGCCGGCACATACGAGAAGCAGTGCTGGCAGTGCTGTCTTTGGAATCGTACTTCCTTCGTTTAGAAGAAGGGCAGATAACAAAACTCCGCAGACAGGATTCATAAAGCCAAAAATAGAGACGGTTCCCACGGAATTATATTTCAGCAAAATTCCCCAAATCGTATAGGCTGCGGCCGAGATAAAGGCTAAATAAAGCAGCAGTAAAATCGAGGCGGGAGAAAATCCTGTAACATGACCGCCGGCTGCTTTGCCGATCAGCATTAAAATAATGCCGCCGCAGACAAATTGCCAGCCGCTGAGTGTAACCGGATTTTCTTTTTGCGAAAAGTGCTTGATCATAACCGAAGAAAAGGCGTATGACAAAGCCGAAAGGAAAATACAGCCTTCTCCGGCAAAACTCATATGAAAGGTTAGAGATTCGCCGGTCATCTGGATCAGGATTACACCAAAAAATCCCAGGAAACATCCTAAAAGTTTTTGTTTATTCAGCGTTTCTAGATGAAACAAACAGGAAGCAGTCAAAATTGCTAAAAAGACATTCGAAGCTTCCATAATGGAAGAGGTAATGCCGGAGGCATGTGCCAGGCCTACGTAAAAAAAGGTATATTGTAGTACCGTTTGGACCAGGCTGAGCTTCCATACAAGCGGCAGGGTTGTTTTCTGCGGCAGTAAGACCTTTTTCTGGAGCAGACTGCCGACCAAAACAACCAGAATACCTGCCAGGGTGAAGCGATATCCTGCAAACAAAAGCTGGGAACCGGTATCCGCAGAATCAATTTGAAACAGCTGATACCCGATTTTGATCGCAGGAAAAGCACTTCCCCATAAAAAACAGCAAAAACAGGCAAGAAATGCAACCACCGGTTTTTGTTGAATCGGTTTTTTCGAAATAGAGGTTGTCATCATAGTCAAAATCTTCGTTTTCTATTTTTGTTTTAAATTTTCTTTTGCCGTGGAAAGCATCAGCTTAATTCGGTTCAGCTGATTTACTTCGCTGGCACCGGGGTCATAATCTACGGCAATGATATTGGAATCCGGATGCTGGCGGCGCAGTTCTTTGATAACACCTTTTCCAACCACGTGATTCGGCAGACAGCCAAAGGGCTGGGTACATACGATATTGGGGGTACCGCTGTGGATTAATTCGAGCATTTCGCCTGTTAAGAACCAGCCTTCTCCAGTCTGATTGCCTAACGATACGATATCCTTTGCGTATTCGGCAAGCTGTTCAATATGTACGGGTGCTTCAAAACGCTTGCTCTTTTCCAGCTCGGTACGAACGGTTTTGCGAAAACTTTCGATGGCACGAATGCCGATGTTGGAAAGAAATGCGCTTTTTTTCTGGAATCCCAGGTTTTCCACCTTGAAATTCATGTTATAGAAGCTGTACAGCAGGAAATCCAGCAGATCCGGCACAACGGCTTCCGCTCCTTCTTTTTCCAGCAGGTCAACCAGATAATTATTGGCAGCCGGCAGGAATTTGACCAGAATCTCTCCTACAACACCAACTCTTGGTTTGACCAGATCTTCCTGGATCGGCAGTGTATCGAAATCCTGAATGATTCCTTTTACAAGCTGGTTGAATTCATGATAATGAATGCCGTTTTTGGAAAGGAACGCGCAGCAGCGAGTTTCCCATTTGCTATGCAGGGCATTAGCAGAACCCTTTTCCAACTCATAAGGTCTTACATGATACAGGCAGCGCATGAAAATATCGCCAAATACAACAGCCATCAAGGCTTTTACAATCAAAGTCGGTGTGATGCGGAAGCCGGAATTTTTCTCAAATCCCTGGAAACTCAGGGAAATAACCGGTACCTGGTCCATATTTGCTTTGGCCAGTGCACGACGGATAAAACCAATATAATTGGAAGCACGGCAGCCGCCGCCGGTCTGAGAAATAAAGACCGCTGTTTCGTTCGGATCGTATTTACCAGATTGCAGACTATCCATGATCTGTCCAACGACGATCAAAGAAGGATAGCAGGCATCGTTATTTACGTACTTTA
>CAZTHP010000038.1:0-23762 GCA_964613155.1 uncultured Lachnospiraceae bacterium
AATAACTATCTCAACTTTCCCAGCTGAGATTTCCAAACAATGCCTGAATAAATAAGGGATAAGACATCAATTTAATAATGCAAGGAATTTAACAAAAAACGGCATAACTTTTCGTTAAAGCTGTGTTTCGCGAATAGTTGCAAATATCTTTTAACTCCCCTTCCAGGAAACCTTGATTTTACGGGATTCTTGGAAAGGGATGCAAGTTATAATCTTATTGAAAATGCAATCTGTTTGACTGCCATATTCCCTAAAAAAGGACAAAAATATTTTTCAAAATATGTTTTATACATCGTATAGGTTGTTGGCTCGTCTTTTTTCAAAACTCTTTCCAGATATAATTCTGCTAACGTGTCAAAAGAAATATTATCCTGTTTACGGGTGGCCGCCCGCCTATTTTAAGATATTCGTCTCTCGCCTGCTTACCAGCCCGCATCGCCTCCTTTTTTTAAAAAAAGAAATCCTCCTTTGGTCTTCCACTGGCGTTTTCCATCACATTGGACTCACTCCTTTTTCTTTTTTAAATTTTACAGTTTATTGTCCCGAATGTGGATTGTATGCATTTATCTTATAAAAAATGAACAACAGAGTGCAAATATACTGCTTACTACGCATAATAAAATCATCAACATAAGTAGTAACATAACTATTTCTTTACTGATTTTTTGTCGAAATATAATCAGTAATATCATTGATATTACTGATATTACTGAAATAACAGTCGCTATTATTACATATAGATACATTTTAATCGCAATGCTCCTGTTTGTGTGAATTTTAGTTTAATACAGGTTATTTCGTGCTTACGTTGTATTAGTTGCTTTAAATATAACCAATTTCATTTTCAATTTGTTCATTTTGAAGAAATTCATCAATAAACTGAGGACTTTCCCATTTTTTTAATTCTCTAAAGAGAGTCTCCTTCATAATAGATGAAATCTCCTGAAAACTTTTTTCAATTTTTGATATTTCTATCGACCACCAAATATCACGTGCGGAATACGGTCCAAAATCTCCCAAACGATAACCTGCAACAAAAATGCCAGTTGCTATTTGCAGAATAGAAACATTAATCGTTATACACGGGTAATATTTATTTTTTTGCATATCTATGAAAATTTCAAATCCTGTTTCTGTTCGCTTTTTAAAATTTTTAATTGATCCAATTTTTTCAGATAAATATCCATTTTCTATCAATAGTGGTTTTATTATATTTCGAAAATATTTTTTATACATAATTCTTATTGTTCACTCCATTCATATACCATTTCATAAAATGAACCTTTATTATTGGACTTTTGAATCCACATTAACATATCTTGCATAACATTATTCCAATACTCTTCAAAGTTTTCGGTAATAAGATATGACGGTACAGCCAGTTGTTCAGCTAATAATTGCATATCGTTAAACTTGTTTTTGATTAAATATAAATGATATAATGCTAAACGATCTGGCAAATTAGCTGTACAATTTTCAGAATGTTCAATAAAATATTGTATTGTAGCAATTAGCTTCACAGGTGAATCATACTGTTTCCAAAACACTTCTCCGTACTGTTTCAAAGATTCTATGATTATATTCGCAGATATTTGGTTCGACCACCAATATCTACAGTATAAAGGATTTTCTAATGTACGTAAATTTTTACTGGCTATACAGTACAGTCCATATTTTTTTGCCAATAAAATGTATTCCGATAAATCCAACGTAAAATAGTTTTTAATCTCAGTAAACTCAAGAATATCAATGCATATATTATCATGAATTCGAAAAAACATATTATCTTTGAGTTTTTTAAAATGATGATGATCTAAGAAGTTACAAAATTCCTTATTATTTAATATATTTATCAAATATACCTCCCTGTTATGAAGGATTTCGTTTGTATGGAAATCCCTCATAATATTTACATTTTCGTGACATTACGCTAATAATGAATGACTACATTAATATGATTTTCTCTCAATTTTTTTATTAACGCTTTTGAAGCTCCTATTTTTTTTGTTATAGCGCTTCGATAAAAGTGCCAGGTTACTTCTTTTACATTTTTGTTATTTTTTAACAAATAAACATCGCTTGCAATTTCCTGCTGTACTCTTCGAGAAAGTGTTGTATATCCAACTTTTGATTCATGCGCAACTCCATTTGTAAATGCATCAACATATCTCTTTGTCTTTTTTCCCTTTACTATCGTCTGAAAATATTTTTGAGTCTGAACAGTATTTTTATTTCCTCTTTTCAGAAAAGTTTCTAACATTTTTTCTCCAGCTTTACCAGTCCAAAAAGCGGCCTTTCCTGCCTTTTTACCTTTTGAAGTTTTAGCTGCTTTTGATGAAATTTTTATAGCACCAGCCGCACTATCAATAGCTTTATAAATCCTAGAACTAGGAATATATGGTAATGTACTGCCCTGTGCATCTTTCTGATACAGGTAATACGATGCAGCATCTGATCCGGATTCCATCAGCGCCAGAGGGTTTCCGGAGATTCCAAGATAGTAGAAGCTGTCCAGTTCCCCATTTCCATCCTCAGTCATCAACAGGGTGCCGTCCTGATAGAAATATGCGGTCTGGATATCATTTTCCATGCGGCTGATGCGCTGGCCGTCCCCGTTGTATGCATTTTCCTGTTCCAGAAGAACCGTTCCGTCTTTCTGAATCTGGCAGGAAGTCATCTGACCGAAAGGATCATAGGTATACGTATTTTCGGTTCCTTCTACGGAATCAACAACTGAGATCAGGTTTCCTGCCGCATCGTAAGTATATGCTGCAGAGGATGCTGCTTCTGCAGAGGCACCTGCCAGGGCTTCCTCTTCACGGGAAGATACCAACTGGTCCAGCGTATTGTAAGCATACGTTGTTTCGGTCTGCTTCAACTGAGCATTTTCCTCTTCTGCAAACATCATTTCAGTCTGCTTCAGGCGGTTTCCGACCAGGTCATAGGTATATTCTGTTGTGGTGCTTACCTGATTCCGGTCCAGCAGGACGCTCTTCACCAGCTGTCCGTATTCATCATACGTATAATCATGTACTTCACTGATGGTTTCAGACTGTCCGCTCCAGCTCAGTGTGGTTTCTTCATGAATGATACGGGATGCTTTATCATACTGGTAGCTATGGCTTTCTTCCACATCGCTGTCACCACTTTCATTATAGGTCATGGTCAGTACTCTGTCAAACGCATCATAGGTATAGGTACGCTGTACATATCCATCCCCGCTTCCGGTAAAGTCCTCATAATCCTTCCGGCTGGAAACCTTTCCGTCTGCCGTATACTGGTATTCACATAAGGTACGGCTCTGCCCATCTTCCAGATCAGCAGTGATCTTTTCCAGCTGTTTGTTACTGTTGTAAGTATAATGCAGTGCTGTCACGCCATTGCCGTTTTCCGCATAGGAAACAGATGCAATGGAGCCATCTCCATGATAGCTGTACTGGATCAGATGTGCGGATTTCTGTGCTGCACTGGGGGATACCGTTCCATCCACTTCCCAGTATTCGGTCAGTTCACCAAAACTGTTATACGTATAGCCGGTATAGCGCAGGGGAGAAAGGGTTCCATCCTCATTTCCATAATCCAGCATGGCAGCCACACGGTCAGCGCTGTCATATTCGTATTCTGTTACATGCTGGGTTTCCCCGTCTTTGTTTTTGGAAGTAACCTTACTGGAACGTCCCAGGCTGTCATATTCATAGTTTACTGTACTGCCATCTGCCTGGGTCTGGCAGGTCAGAAGACCATTTTCATCATACTGATAGGAGGTCCTGATCTCCTGTCCATCCCCGCTGTCAACCACATATAATGTACGGCCTCCCCCATCTTCTGCAGTTACACTGGTGCTTCCGTTGGCACGGGTTACGGTAGTCTTACTGTTTCCGTCGGAATCGGTGTCATACTGATAAGAGGTGGCTGCCTCCCCTTCTTTCACCGCTGTCAGGCGGCTGCTGTCATCGTATGTATAAGTGATCCGGTTTCCGAGCGCATCCGTTTCGGTCAGGACATTGCCTTTTTTATCATAGGACTGGCTGGTGCAGATGCTTTCTGATGTAACGGTAAAGGAACCAGCTTCATATCCCGGCTGCTGGATCGTGTTTGCCTGGTTTCCATCTTCATCATACAGCGTCAGTACCGTATTGGTGATGGTTCCATCAGCAGTGGAAGTTACCGTCAGATAATTCTGCCCGGATCTGTCATAGATGCTGTCCTGATGCAGACCGCCGGATGTAACCCGCACCGTCTGTCCCAGCCCATCGGTCCAGGAAACAGATTCTGCTCCTTCCGGATCAGTTTCGGTTACCTTTGCTGCATTCTGGATAGTGGTTGTTCCGGCTCCCTGTCCGTTTTGAATGGCCACATCCCCATATCCATAAGCAGTAGTCCATGTACGGCTGTTTCCATCTGCAGAAATGGTTTTCTTCAGCACACGGTTCCGGTTGTCATACGTATAGCTGATATTAATCAGATTGATCAGCATTTCAATCCCTTTGCAGCTCCGTACCATATAGCTGCAAAAAGACCAGAATGTTTTCTGCTCATAATAACTCGTCTCAATATTCCAACGAAATGAGTACAAAAACAGCGGGATGTATTTCATCCAGTCACTGCCGGTCTGATTCAATAGGGCTTTCTTTGCATCCATTATATTGCATTGTTCTATCACTACATTCAATACAATACGATTCTCTGAAAACGGGAATAAAAGTAACTGCATCAGTTGTCTCTTCTGCTTCACAACTGCTATATATAAACTAAGGCGAAAAACTGATTTAACTCCAGCCTTTCGCCAATCATTATCTTAGAAGATCTTATTTACAGACTTTTCTTCATTTTCTTCATAGTCTTATTTATTTCTCTAACCGTTTATCCAACGACCTCATATCACCAGTACAACGATATGTACAAGACAAAAAATATTTCTATTATTTTTCCCATAAGATCAGTAGAATTAATTACGATGTGAAATCAAACCAAATAAATTTGTTCGAAGATGTACTGATATTAGTCATTGCTGAATTTTTTTTATCAGATGTATGCGCACAATAATATAATTTACCAGCAGATGTATCTCTCTTTGAAATAATGATTGTATGATATGCAGATCCTGTTGTAGCATCAGCCAACTGAACCACATCACCAACACTTGCTTTACTATATAAAGTATTATGTGATGTATAGGTTTTTAATGACTGTACTGTTCTTGTTGACATATGGGTTTTAAAATCTTTAACTCGAAGCCAAGATGTAGTTACAGCATAGTTTCCACTACTAATTTTTTTACAGTACCAATTAGTCGTACTTGAATGTATACCTACCGTTGAACTAGACCCATTAAACACAAGACCACCTGATTTAATACACTGTGAGACAAAATTAGTGCAATCTGAAGAATATGAAGGATATGCACTACTATATGATGTTGCATACTTACGTGCGTACGTTGCGGCAAGAGTACCGGAATAACCGGATGATGAACCAATACTTCCATCTTCACTACTAGCCGGCATAACATCCGATTCATCTGACTCATTTTTTGTGATTAAGTCTGCAATTGTCTGATCAAGAAATTCATCACCTAATATGAACTCAACCACTTGTAAATCCTCATCGTACTTTACACATACAGTATCATCTAATACCGCATTAATAATAGTACTATTAGATTCCGCATCATCTTCTACTAAATCTCTGCAAGTATTATAATCTTCGTATTCATTTACATATTCTGCCAAGTATGCATGAATCAATGAATAATTTTTTTTTGCTGAAAGTACTGTATCAGTATCATAGATAAGCTGATCCATCGCATATTCATAAAATAAATTTGTCCCAAGTTTTATTTCTGGCTGATTATCTGCTAGATATTCCGTTAGTTCTTGTTGAATATCACCTAAAGTAATTGTCTCATAACTTTCTACTTCTGTATCTGTTTTAGTTTCAGCCAAAGGATACATAACTGGCACACTTATTACAAAGACTGACAATATAATAGTGAAAATATTCTTCATTTTTCTTCTTGCCTCCTATTTTGGTTGTAGATATAGAAATTATTTTTACGCTACTCTCCTTTTATGATATCTGCAATTGTTTGATCAAGAAATTCATCTGTTATTACAAATTCAACAGCATTAGATTGCGAATTATATTTTACACATTTACTCTCTTCACATAAATTTGATATTTCATTTAAATCATTATGCTCTAATAATTGCTTACAAAAAATATAATCCGAATATTCAAGCACATACTCGGTTAAATAAGAATGTATCATTGCATAATTTTTCAATTGTGTAAATTCTTCATCTGTTTCTTCTGCGATTTGCTTATTAGCAAATTCAAAAAATTCTTCACTCCCTAACTCCATATCTGGATAAGCTGTTCCCAGATATTCCATTAATTCCTGCTGAATTTCCCGCAAAGTAACATCTTTATAGCTGTTAGATTTACTTTCATTATTCAAATTAACGGTTGTTTCTTTAATAATTCCATTTTCATTATTACATCCGTTAATTGCAAAAACTATTAAGGCAATAATTACTATGTAGAAAATATTCTTTTTATTCACAATAGTATCCTCCAGTTCTTCTTGTACATTATTCTATATAACTAAAAAATATTTATTCTAACCCATTGGAATCAATCCTTTCTTAAAAATAAAATCATTAAATATAGGTTGTATTAATATTATCAGCTAGATATAATTTTGTCAATATTATATTGTAGTTCTATGTATTGATTTTTATATCATATAAGTATAATATATTATATATTATATGTTGCGGAAAGAGGTGGCATATGTCAGCACAGAAATCACAATTAATCTCAGGAATGAAAAAAGCCACAATTGTTGATGCAGTCTGTCAGTGCTTGAATTGCATTAATTGCGATATTTAAAGAATAAACTTGACTTGAAATAAAAATCATGTTACTATGCATTCACGATAGAATTCGATTGGAATGCTGGATTGAATTTTGTCAGCAAATGTGGAGAAAGCTGCTGCTTTTTCTGCACAACAGCGCCAGTACCTTTGAAGAAATCATTTCATTGGTTTCCTATTTAAGAAAGGTTGACGAGGAGAAAGGTGATCGAAATTTCGGCGGATGCCTTTCCGCAGGCCGGCTGCGTGATGTATTGGTAAATATGCGGGTAACTGCAAAACAGAGGCAATACAACCGGATATATATAGGTAGTGATTCAAACATTTCAACGTTTTTCCATATGATATACAAAGACGAAACGAGATCATCATTTTACTTTGTAATCGTCATGATACCCATATAGTAAGGACAGCATATCTTTAATCGTACCCTTGACAGTTTCTGCTTGTTGCTGCAGAAACCGTCTTTTTTGAGTGCGTTTTATCCGTAGGCAACATTGTTGGGAGTTTTTGCCCCAACATCATAACATCATAATATAGTTATTGTACAAAGTCTTAAAAGTTGTATAAAAAGGAGAATGAAATTATGTGCGGAATTATTGGTTATACAGGCCCTGCAGATGTGAAAAACATTTTACTGGAAGGTCTTGCGCAGCTGGAGTATCGTGGCTATGATAGTGCAGGAATCGCCATTTCCAAGGAAGACGGTTCAATTTATCTGGAAAAGCAAACGGGACAGGTCGAAAATCTGAAAGCGGTCTGCGCAGAGAATACAGAAGACGGACATTGTGGAATCGGTCATACCAGATGGGCAACACATGGTGGGGTTACACGCACCAATACACATCCTCATCAGGCAGGAAAGATTACCTTGATCCACAACGGAATCATTGAAAATTATCATGAACTGGCAGAAACCTATCAGTTAAAAGAACAGCTGGTCAGCGAAACCGATACCGAAGTAGCTGCTGCTCTCCTGAATTATTTTTATGAAGGGAACCCTGAAGCGGCGATCTGGAAGCTGGTGCACGTTTTGGAAGGCAGTTATGCATTTTGTATCCTCTTTCAAGGGATCACCGACCGCATTTACTGCATCCGCAGCGTAAGTCCTTTGGTGGCTTCTGCTACGGAACATGGCAGCCTTGTCGCGTCGGATATTACTGCGGTGATCAAATACAGCAAACAGTATTTCGTAGTACCGGAAGACACGATGATGGTACTCTATCCGGATCATATTGATCTATTCGAAGAAAATGGCACCGTGATCAAGCCGGAAATCCTGGAAGTAAATTGGGATACAGAATCTGCTCAGAAAATGGGCTTTCCGCACTATATGCTGAAAGAAATCCATGAACAGCCAGAATCCATTTTAAATACGATCACACCTCGTTTGAAACAGGGGATTCCCGTATTTGACGCAGAAGGTATTGAAGATTCCTTTTTTGCTTCCTTTACCAATATCAATGTTATCGCCTGCGGTACTGCCATGTACGCAGGAATGGTGGGAAAAGCCATCATTGAACCCATTGTAAAAATTCCGGTAACCGTTCAGATTGCCTCCGAATTTCGTTACAGCACACCTTTGATCGACGAAAAAACGCTGACAATCGTAGTTTCTCAATCTGGAGAAACAATTGACACACTCGCTGCACTGCGTCTGGCAAAATCATGTGGTTCTAAGGTTCTGGCAATCGTAAATGTCAAAGGATCTTCCATCGCCCGTGAAAGTGATTATGTGCTGTATACCCATGCCGGTCCTGAAATCGCCGTAGCAAGTACCAAAGCCTATTCCGTACAGCTTTCCATTTTCTATTTATTAGCTTGTAAGATCGCATTGGTACGTGGTATTTTCACCGAAGAACACGCAAAAGATTTCATCGGAAATCTCTATAAATGCATTGATGCGATCTCTGGTATTCTGGATAAAAAAGAACAAGTAGAGGATGCTGTAAAACGTTTGGCAAATGCCGATCACGCTTATTATATCGGCCGCGGATTGGATTACGCATTTTCCATGGAAGGTGCCTTAAAATTAAAAGAAATCTCCTACGTTCATGCAGAAGCATACGCTGCCGGTGAACTTAAACACGGAACCATTGCATTAATCGAAGAAGGAATCCCGGTCATCGCATTTGCAACACAGGATGCGGTGTACAATAAAACAATCTCCAATATTCGGGAAGTGAAAGCCAGAGGTGCTTATGTGATTCTGATCACAAAAGAAAAGGCAGAAGTGCCGGAAGGTGTTTGTGACATCCATTTAACCGTTCCCATTGAAGATGACCTGTTCACGGGTCTTCCGACGGTTGTAATCTTGCAGCTGATCGCGTACTATACTTCAGCGGAAAAAGGATTGAATGTTGACAAACCGAGAAATCTGGCAAAATCCGTAACTGTGGAATAAAAAATTACAGACAAAGTATAAAAAAGACTGATAAACAGCGGCTTTTTAAAAAAGCCAAAGCGTATCAGTCTTTTTCTTGTTTTAATATTCTCTGTTTTATCCGTTATTTTTCAAAATCCATTTCAGAATTTATTCGAGAACATTTCACACTATATTTCGAAATGTTCTTCTGAAAATACCGGAATATGATCAAAACTACTTCCCTAGCAAGTATGCAGCTTGGAACAATCTACTCGGTCAAATCCCTCTAATAATTCCATAACAACAGCTTTCATCTTATCGCAGTCACCAGGACGTACCCCTTCCATATTCAACGGAAGCAGTGGTTCGTGGAGAGACATACGCAGCAGCAGCCAGCCTTGGATTTCCTCGCTGTCAAAACGGATACGGATTCCTTCGAAAGAATTCGGTACAACCTGCAGGCCTTTTGCCTGTGCACGTTCTTCAAAGCTCTTTAAAACTTCTTTTCCATATGCGCCAAATTCTTCGCCGGCAATCTTCATACGAATCTCCAGTTCTTCAAATGCCGGTTTTAAGGCTTCTACATAGCTTCCAACCTGTTTTCCTGCCTGATGTGCTTTTGCGGCAAAAATCAGCAGTTTTACAGCCATATAAGCACCGTCATCCAGATAATAGTTTTCTTTTAAAGCACCATGTCCAGATGTTTCAATAGCTAAAGGAGAAACTACACCTGCTTCGTTTAAACGTTTGCATTCATTGATAACATTTTTGTAGCCACGTTTAAAACGATGCTGTTTCATTCCCAGATGATTTTCTAAAAAGTTCTGTAAACGATCGGAAGTAACGGAATCGGTTACGATCGTACTTCCCGGATATTCATCCGCTAAAATAGCTGCCATCATTGCAATGATCGCATCCCGGTTAATCTCGGAACCATCCGGTAAAACAGCAGACATACGGTCAACATCGGTATCAAAAATAATACCCAGATCCGCTTTGTTTGCCAGAACTGCCTGACGAATGGATTCCATCGCCTGTTTATTCTCCGGATTCGGAATATGGTTCGGGAACATACCATCCGGTTCTAAGAACTGGCTGCCGGTCGTATCAGCACCGAGCGGTTTTAAAACTTTCTCTACAAAGAAGCCGCCGGCTCCATTTCCTGCATCCACAACGATCTTCAATCCTTTAAGCGGCTGTTCATAGCAGGCAGCAGACTGAACACCTGCACGGATCTTATCGCATAAATGAGCACTATAACTGGAGATCAGATCTACTTCCTGAATCCGGCTGCTGTTGCCTTCTGCTTCGGAAAGACCTTCTGCGATCGTTAAAATTTCTGTAATATCATCATGCTCTAATCCGCCTTCTACATCAAAAAACTTCATACCATTGCGATGGAACGGCAAATGACTTGCTGTAATCATAATCGCACCATGATACTGAAATTCCTCGTAAACCGTTGACATAAACATCGACGGTGTAGAAGCTAAATGGCTGTCAAATGCAGAAGCTCCCTGAGCAGTAAGTCCTTTCAAAATCGCTTCCTTCAGCATCTCAGCTGTGATACGGGAATCATGTCCTACCCCGATCTTCAATGCATCTGCCGGCATTTTTGTTTTTTTTGCAAGCCAGATTACAAAAGCCTGGCTGATCCGATTGGCATCTGCCGGAACGAAGTTGATCTCATCTCCCGGAACACCTTCTGCTGCAATTCCTCTGACATCTGTACCATTTTGTAATTTTAAAAGCATAACACTTCCTCCAAAATATGTTCTTTTCTAATTGCTCTCGCACAAGAAGATTCTGTCAGTTGTCACTCGTTCCGATCGGTCATGATTCTACATCCTTTCTTTCATCTGTAAGAATCAAATCTTCCTGACAAGAGCTTCCACATATACAAAGAACTCCTTACTTGATTTCTGTGGAACAATTACATGATAACATGGAATGAACAATCCTGCAATAGAACAAGCTTTTTTCCAAATACAAAAGCACCTCTAAAGTGACAAAATTTTATATAGCATCTGTCAACTTTAGAGGTGTTTTTACATTTACAAACGGGACATCCTATTATTTAGGATTCCTTTTTTAACTGTTCCACTGCCTTTTCCATAATAACTTCCATTTTTTTGACAATTTCATCATCTAATGGTTTCTGGATTCCCTTTGCAATGATTTCTTTAATTCTCTGATTTGCTTTTGCCTGATAGTCTAGAGAACCACTCTTAACAAAAGCTTCATAATTCTGGCGTGCAAAAAGCGTAGGCTGCCAATGCTCAGGATAGTAATCTAAAGTATGGTCGGTTCCGATATAACTTCCTGCAGGACCTACTTCATCAATCGTCTCCAAACCTAAAGTTTCATCGCTGATTTCGACACCTGCGATAATCTTTTTCAAATAGCCAAGTGTATCATCTGCGAAAACAAGAGCTTCCAAAGAACTGCCAACTGCCGATTCTAAAAAGCCTGAAAACATGGAGAAATTAACCCCTGATAATAAACCGGAATATAATTGTGCAGTAATATCCATAGCTGCTTGCTGATCGAAGATTGCAGAATCTGTGCTTCCTAAATGAGCAACAGAAGGAATACCCAGATAATGAAAAACATCCGATAATGCAAGATTTGCAAGGGCAAATTCTGGAGATGTATGAACTGCTGTTAAGTTTCTCATATCCATCAAGTCAATAAAACCGCCGCCAATATAAGGATTTCCTTTTCTTACTAACTGTGAAAGCACAAGAGCTACGATATTATCTGCTAATGCCAAAGCTGCTGAGCCTGCAATCGTAGCCGGAGCCGTTGCCGCCATCATAACACTTACAATATAGAATACAGGTACACCCACTTCAAAGCTATACATCATAGCTTTCAGATTTTCTTCGTGATGATCTAACGGAGCACCTAAAGATGCCGGAGCAATTACCATCGGTTTTTCTCGAAGTGCATCCATACCACCTGCTACCGCAGCACAAAGATCAAAAATAACCTTTTGTTCCATAAGGGAAACACCACCAGAAGTAAAAGGCTTTGAACAGGTCAAAAGTAACTGCTGTGCTTCAAAAGCAGTCGCTAACTCCTGCGGACAATCATTAGCATACGCAAGCCCATTTGCAAATGTGAAATTTTCCAAGGTTTCCTCTACCAAACCAGCCTCATAAATATCCTTCAGCACAGTGGGTCTGCGCTCACCGGTTTCAAGGTCGTAACGATAAATTGCACATACACCAGGTGCAAAATAATTATTTTCACCTTTTGCATCCAATACAGCAGCGATTTCACCATATTTATTATAAATTTTAATACGATCCGGTGCAGATTCAAACGATTTTTGAATCAATTCTTCCGGAAAATACACACGGATTCCATCCACTTTACAACCAGCCGCAGCGAGCAATTCCCGGCAATGAGCATCTTTCACATCAGCTCCGGTATCGTTTAAGATTTTTATCGCAGACTGATAAATTTTTTCGCACTGTTCTTCCTTCAAAATCTGCAGTTTTAATTTTTCACACATCGTTTTGCACTCCTTCATCCTAACATTTTGTATCCATGGATTTTTTGATATTATATATCATGATGATATTATAACATGCGAAATTAACCCAATTAAGGGGTTAAAATATCTGTCATTTGTGTTTGTTGCTTGTATATTTTATACAAGTAGCTTATAATGAAATTTATAATGAAATAAAATATCTCAGAAAAAAATGGCAAACCGTCAAAGATAGACTCTAAAAGAAGGGATTTACTATTCACATGGATTTATATATTTTAAAAAAAGAATTAGACCAATATGATATTTCGCTCTCTATCCAAAATTCCCACTTTGCAAAAGAAATTAAATATCCTTTGCTTTATGATTCATCCAGTTCTTTTTCGGAAAGTGAAACAAAACAGACAATCTGTGTAACAGATGCAAAAGAACTTCCTGATAAATGCAGAAAGTTTCCTTTTCGAAATATTTTATGCAGTGGTAAACCAAAGGCAGATTGGCTAACGGATGACAACGGTCATAACATACTATACACTTCAGAACCGATCTCTTTCGTTCAGCTTTTTAACCATCTGCAGCGGATCTTTGAAAAATATACCAATTGGGAAAATCAGCTGCAAGATGCGGTTGAGCAAGGATTACCTTTAAAAAAAATAGCGCAGCTTTCCAGTCCCTATATCAATAACCCTATTTATTTGGAAGGTCCCAGTTTTTTTGTTTTTTTTCATGTTATCCCACCGCAGACTCCGGATAATAAAGCTGCTCTGGAATCTTATTTTTTAAACTATCAATTAGAAGAGAATGCTTATCTTTCTGCCGAAGAAATCAATACGTTGTTAACGGACCACAAATTTAATAATTATGTTGATATCGATTACCCAAGCATCCATACGGTAACGCAGTACAATTTTCGGACGTTATTTTTTAACATTCGGATCAATGGAACTACCGTCGCAAAATTATGTGTTGATGAAATTACGCATAAGTTTACAGAATATGATTTTTCTATTATTTTGATTTTAGGAAAATACTTATCGAAAGCGATCATCAAAAAAGATATCACAAATCTAAATCGTCCTCGGAATTTAGACAAGGTTTTAGAAAAATTATTAAAACATCAGCTTGTAGACGAGAAAAAGATCATTTCTGTGCTGAGCCATTACATGTGGAAAATTGAGGATGCGTATTTTTGTATGTGCATTATGCGTAAAGAATCTGAAAATACCAATCACTCTTTAAAAACCGAGGCACTTTCTCTTGCTTCTGCACTTCCCAGCGACTGCTATACCATTTTGGAACAACAGCTGATATTTGTATTCAATTTAACCCAATGCAAGCAAAGCCGGGAGGAAATTCTTACCTTGGCCAAGCCCTTGCTTCGTGATAAATTACTGGTAGCAGGAATTTCTTCTGTTTATCAGGATTTTAAAGAATTATACTATTATTACAAGCAAGCATGTGCCGCTTATCAGATCGGCGTGCGAAACGATCCGACTTATTGGTATTTTGAATACGAAAACTATATCACCGATTATTTTATCCAAAAATGCAGTGAAAAACAAATTGTTACCGCGTTGATTCCAGAAGGCCTTAAACGCTTAATGGAATATGATAAACAAAATCATACGGCATATACGTCTTTAATGAAGATTGAGTTGGAATGTAACATGAATATCGCAAAAACGATTCGTACTGCCTATATCCATCGGAATACCTGTTTGTATCGATTGAAACGAATTGTAGAAATCTCACACCTGAATCCTGATGACTATAAAACTAGATTAAATCTGATGATCTCTTATGAGATTTTAGAAAAGAACGGAATGTTGCCCAAGCAACAACTTTGAGAGCAAAACATTTTTGAGAGCAAAACATTTTTGAGATCAGAACATTTTACCAGGGGCAGAGGGACAGCATGCTGCTCTGCCCCTCTCGATTCAGTTTGTTTTAATGCTGAAGATCATATGCGAACATCCATTGCTGAACGATTCCGCGATAGCCCGTATACTGCGAAAAATGTTTCTCTGCCATATAGCGTACTTGCCTTGTTTTCGGCAGCTGTTCTACTTCTGGACTGCAGTAATGTCGATACAAGATCTGCTTCATATGCACATCAATCGGAAAGGCATCAATTTTATGAAAACCATAGAGTGCAATACAATCTGCAACCTTCTGCCCGACTCCATTCAAAGTCCGCAGCTGCCGTACACATTCTTCATACGGCAATTCTTTACAGCCTTCTAAATCAAACGTCCCATCTTCTACTTTTTGTGCAAATTCAAGAATATAGGTATCTCGATAACCAAGACTGCAATTCTTTTGAAAATGTAAAAGCTCCTCTCCTTCCAGAGAAGCCAGCCGCTTGGCGGTAGGAAAATGATAGCCATCTTCTCCAAATGCGGTGCAGATTTTTTCGATACAGCCCTTGATACGCGGAATATTATTGCATTGAGAGATCAAAAAAGAAACGGCCGTTTCCCAAGGATCTTGCTGTAAAATACGGATTCCGCTTCCATAAGCCGCAGCTGCCTGTAAAAAAGAATCACTTTGCGCTACCGATTGCAGGTATTGTTTATAATCAGCAGACAAATCCAGGTAATCCTTCCAAATCTCCTGAAATTCCGTTTCTGTGCAAAAAAAGGTGAAATCTTCCCCCTCCTGTTGTACACGGAGAACTTTGTGAAAAGCCGGAATCTCATATGTATTTTCACTGGTCTTCTTCCAGCGGAAACACTGTCCGGAATTGGCGATCTGTTCCAGATTCAAGTTGGCAATCTGAATTTTGTATACTTCATTCATCTAATTATCACTGATAACACAGGATACTCTCCCCTGTAGATTGTGAGAAAAATGCATAAATACATCTCATATCCTGTGTTCCTCCTTTCTGTATTCAACGATTGTTGTAATTGTTTTTCCTGTATCTCCCCGATTATGGGATTGCATGGTACGATTGGTAACAACGGCAACCAAAACTCTATGCTATTTTTCTTTTATTTGTAGATTATATTTCTATCCTATCTTCTCGTCAAGTGAAAGAAAAGCAACTTTCCCTCACTGATAAGCCTGTGGATTTTCGCCGTAAATTTATCATTCAAATAGCTAAGATCTTTCTGTTTTTTATGATTTTTCCGGCTTGAAATCCCCTTTTTTTTATGATACGATTACCACAAATATAGAATTACAAAGAGCAACGCGAGGAAAATATATTGGGAAGAATTAGTATATCAAAGAGAAAAAATAAAAGCGGTATTGTGTGGCAATATCGTTTTGAAATAGGTTCTATAGAGGGAAAACGACAATGGGAATCAAAAAGTGGATTTTCCAGTAAAAAAGATGCTGTAGAAGCTGGTAAAAAAGCGCAGCAAATCTATGAAAATACCGGCAGATTGATAAAACATTCCGAAATTACGTATTCTGACTTTTTAGACTACTGGATGGAAACGGATATCAAAACAACCTGCAAGCCAACTACGATGGATAATTATCAGAAAAAGATTCGGCTGTATATAAAACCAGATCTTGGCAAATACCGCATGAAAACCATTACGAAACAGAATATTAAAGACTTTCTTACTAAAATGTACAATGATGGTTTTAGTGTGAATACTATTTCCGTATGCAAAAGTATCCTCACAAAATCTTTTGATTATGCTGCAGAAAATAATTACATAATGGAATCGCCGGCACAAAATATCAAGATGCCTACCCAAAGCGGACTTCCCCCAACAACGCCTACACGTTTGGAACCACACATCTATATTCCAGCAGATAAAATGTCGGAAATATTGGATTCTTTTCCGGAAGGTTCCTCCTGCCATCTGGCACTAATGCTTGGATACCATTGCGGTCTTCGACTAGGGGAAACATTTGGACTAACATGGGAAGATATCGATCTGGAAAAGAAATATTTATCCGTGAATCGACAGATTCAGTGGATGCCAAACAACCATAACGACGGCAAAAGTACCGACGAAACATCCCAAAAAGGATATTGGTATTTGTGTGAACCCAAATACCGATCTTACCGTACGATCACGATAGATGATTCTTTAGCGGAATTACTTCAAAGGGAAAAAGATAGAATCGACTTGAACAAACAATGTAATCCATGTTATACTAAATATTATGTAAATCAACCGTTGATCTATGGAGGCGTAAAGCCAACTGTTCCGCCCCCGTTTACAAAAATCAGCGATCAAGGGAAAACAGAAGTTCATTTTATCCATGTTCGCCCGAATGGAGCACTTATTACTCCGCAGACATTAAAATATACTTCTTCCGTAATTCATCACAAATTGAATTTTCCTGAATTTGATTTTCATTCTTTGAGGCATACCCATTCCACTATGCTGTTGGAACAAGGTGCTCCTCTCGTTTATATCCAACGTCGCCTTGGACATGCAAACATTGATGTAACCGCTAACACCTACACCAATCATCTAACCGAAAGTATGAAAAACCAAGGCAATTCCATTCTCAATCATCTATTTGAATCTCATTGAAGACAGTACGTGCTGTCTTCTTTTTTTGTGCACGATTTGTGTACGAAAAGTTCATTTCTTTTATTTTTCACAGATATAAATACCTCATAAAACCGCTAAAAACCAGCGTTTTTAACCAATTATCTGTTCAAAACAACTCCAAA
The DNA here is from genome assembly GCA_964613155.1 of uncultured Lachnospiraceae bacterium. GTDB lineage: Bacteria > Bacillota > Clostridia > Lachnospirales > Lachnospiraceae > TWA4. The sequence goes on from CAZTHP010000038.1 coordinate 17,391, forward strand.
ACGGTAGGGTTGTATAACATTCCGATTGTTTTTTCAGGTTTTCTTTTTTGAGTTTTTGAGGAAAAAATAGCCATTTTTTCTTGACTTGCAGACAAAAATCAGTTAAAATGTAATACAGATGTAATCTATGTAATGTATTGTAATACATATATGTAATTTGCAGAATCCATGCAGATGCGGCAGCAGCAATCCATAAGTTCAAACATTTACAGAAAGAACAAAAATACCGAAAGAAACAGAAAGGAATTATAAGATTATGGCAGAAATGAAACCCCGATCCATGCGAATGTCCGATGAAAATTATACTCGTTTACAAGAGTTATCCGAAGGAAGAAGCTTAGATGAAACGATTTCTTTCCTTCTAAGCACCCACGATAAGGATGAAACACGAAACAGTCTCGGAGAACAGGCAATTAAGTTGGATGAACTGGACGAGTTTTTGAATGCAATACGAAGTCAGTTTGCTGCTCTTTTGCACACTTGTCAAAATGCAAAAGAAGTCGTTCGACTGGAATATCGCAAAGAATTGGAAGAACAAAAAAATTCCATTGAATCTATGAAAAATGAAATCATGAAATTACAAAAAGAGCAGATACGAAAAGATGCGTCTGCACAGGAGACGATCGAAACGCTGCGTATGCAGCTGGAAGCGGCTAAAAAAGAAGTAGCAGATTTAGAAATTCGCCAAAATGACGAAGCGAAAAATGCGAAGCAAAAACAGCAAGTGATCGATTCGCTTTCTGCTGCTCTTGCTTCTTCCGAAAAAAAAGTCAGCCAATTAGAGCATACAGAAACATTATGGACGAAGTGCGAAGCAGCGCAAAAAGAACTGCGGATGCAGTATGAAGATTTAAAAGCAGAACAAGTGAAAACACAGAAACAACTGGAAGAAAAAGAAGCCCTTTGCAAACAGTTGGAAACAGAACAGGTAAAAACACTGGAAGATTGGAAAGCAGAATCCAGCAAACAATTAGCAGCCTGTCACAAAGAGTACCAGGAACAAATTCAGCGATTCAAAGAGCAAAAAGAACAGGATGAAAAAACACTCCAGCAAAGTTGTGCATTATCTATTCGCGAAGCGCAGATTGAAGCACAAGAACAGATCAATCGTATCAAAGAAGAATATCAGAATAAATTATTTGAGCTGTTGACCAAAGAACCATCCTAGAAGGGATTCTCTTCGTTACAGAGAAATTCCTATTTATTCTGTATAAATTCAAAAAGACTACACATTTTCCTGTAAATACTGTTAAAACAAATGTCAATTGCACACACAAAAAGAGGATGCTTCCTTTTTCGGTAACATCCTCTTTTTGTTGGTTATTTTTGAACGAAGTTCTATGGTAAATGTGTTGCTTTTATCCAGACAATTCTATTCAAACAACCAAAGGCAGATTCATTAAGCCAAATGACGAAAAGCGGACTTTTCAAGCCATTTGAATGTATAACCTTCTGTATTATTTGCCATCTTGTGACGAAGGAATTCTTCAAAAGTCATGAAATCAGGTTCTGTATAAGGTGTATTTTCATCTGCACCCGGTGCACCATAGATTTCTACTGTATTAATAGCTGCCTGTAAATTTTCCATTGGAATATTAACTGCAATGTTATTGAAGAATGAAACATAAGGAGTAGGGCCATTTTTACCAGCAAGTGTATAATGTTTTACTTTTTCGATAACTTCTTCTTTTGTACCAAACTGAAGTAATTTCACATCAATACCCAACTGTAACGGCATTTTATATTCATTTGCGCGCTTTCTTGCATATTCCGGTGTCAGTGCAGCAGCATCGGGATCACCGCAGAAGAAGCGTCCATTTGCCCATACAACAAAATCTTCAAATCTCTTGCGCTGGTCGCCAGTAAGCAGAGAACTTCCAAAGAAAGCAGTATCCAGCAGCGGTTTTCCAGGCATATCCAGTTTTTCCATTAAGCGTGCCAAAGCCGGCTGGATGAAGTTTTCTACGATGTCCACGTTTACCATAGGAACTGTTACTAATGCATCTACCAGAGCGACTTCATTCATGCCAGGAAGAACTTCTGTTAATGCTTTAAACATCGGTACATGGAAATCGTCTACGATACGGCGTAAAAATTCCTGAACGAATTCTTCATCATCATAGGTTTCCATAACCAGATTGTCAAGACCGTACAGATTTCCAGCCAGTGTCCAAGGGGCTGAGAAAATCGGGAAAGTATCCACTCCCGTATACTCCTTATATGCTTTGCAGTATTCGATCAGGTAAGGGAAACGTCCTTTATCCAAACCGGTAAATTTAATCTTATCCAGATCTTCCGGTCCCTGAATGAAGTAAGAGCTGCGGTCAAAGTCAGGGCAGGCATCTTTATAAAATTTGATATCAGCGCCCATTGCTTCCGCTTCAAAGTTGTAAACATCCAGGTTAGCTGTCAGGATATCCAGACGAAGATATTCCTGAATCAGCAGGGTACATTCTGCCATAGCAACCGGATCATCGCGGAACAGATAATCGTAAGGCAAGCCAAATGTTTCCGGTATAAATTCTGTAACAATGGCTGTATTGACTGCTTTTGCATTGGGCCAATTCGCCAGATTTCCAAGGTTCTGCAGGTGCTTCAGTAAGAAACTATTTTTAGGTGCTTCCATTTGTGTTTCCTCCTTAATATTTCAATTTTCCTTTGTAACTTTTCTCGTTTAAAATGCTATGAAAATACGATTTCTTTTCATCTGTTGTTTGCATTTTAATTAATAATGCATCAACTGCTTTAAGTGTATCAGCATTTTCTTTTAAGGTCTACGTGCCAGAAGACAGTTTTTCAAGTCCCCTTTTTCATTTTTTATCGTGCTCAAAGCACGAATCCCAAAACAAAGGATGCGCTGCGATAAGATTCGCATTCGATTCATTTTTTCCATTTTCGCGGAAAAATATCGCATCTTTTTCGAGGATTCGATGCAGCAGAAACCGAATTCCATTCCATTATTTTGCAACGTTTCCTTGACCTCTTGTGCGCAAAGCACTATAATCAGGTCAGGAGGTGTTCGCCATGAAGTTAAGTATGTGGATGATTGTAGAAAAACTTGAAAAATATAATCCCAAATACGATATCAAAGACAATCATGCCTGCATTACCGGTATTCGTTTTCTTTCCGGAGAAGAACAAATCGAATTTCAATCGCAGTATGTTTATCTATGTCTGGAGCAAGCAACACAAATTCAACCTTATTTCCCTGAATCTGCTGTTCTGGTAAACGGCAGAGATCTTATTATTCTGGAAAGTCAAAATGTAAACGATATCCTGAACGATCTGCTGGCAATCTTCGATTACTATAACAACTGGGAAGCGTCGCTATGGGAAGCTTCTACTCATAAATCCTTTCAGCAGATTATCGACCTTGGTAATTCCGTACTGGGAAATCCAATGATCCTTTCCGATATCGATGGGAATGTTTTGGCCATGAGCAGCGCTTTTCGAGATGAAAATATCAACGAATACTGGATTGAATCCCGAAATTCAAACCATGTCCCCAACGTTGTGTTAGGCTCTCCTATGCGAACATTGGAAAATGAAAATGCTTCCTGGACGGAAACACCTCAGATTTACCTACGGCCGGATGGAACCAAAACGATTGGTGTATTTTTGACAACAAACGGGGAACTTCAAGCCGCTCTTGGATTGTGGGAATATCAAAATCCCATTACGCAGGGACATATCTGGTTAGTGAAAACATTATGCGATGTACTCCTTTCCATGTTTGATACACCGGAAACGATTACACATCTTCGCTCAAGTGCTGATATTATCGCCGATTTACTGTCCGGTACTCGAATTGATGGAAGACTGATTGAAAAACTGGAACTTCGATGCAAAAGCCCGTGGCAGCTTCTGGTGATCGATAACCCCTTCCGCAGTGATATGCCATATAAACGCAGCCTGGTACAACGTCTGCAAAATTTAGGTGTCCCCTGTATTCCCCTGATTTACGAAGACTACATCGTAATCCTTACTTCTCAGAAGGATGCAGCAACTCTATTAGATTCCGCTTTGGAGAGCCGGGAAAAACAATACTACACCATCAGCATATCCCTTCCCTTCGAAAACCTGACAGATCTTATTACAAGATATGAGCAGGCACTTTATATTTTTAAAGCAGTTGACAATAAGCCAGGTGTCTACCATGGAGAAGATTATGCCTTAAACTATCTCCTGTCTCTGATGAATGACCAGAACCAAAACCAAAAACTTCTTCATCCCGCCCTGGATCGACTGAAACGATATGACGAAGAAAAACACGGAGAATTTTATGAGACGCTCTACCAATATCTGCTTCATGAACGCAGCATTTTACTGGGAGCACAGGCAATGCATATCCACAGAAATTCCTTTTTGTACCGAATCCAAAGAATTCAAACTTTTTTGAATCTGGATTTGGATAATCCGATGACCCGATGTTATCTACTGCTATCGTTTATGTTGGATAAATGTTAGATATAAATATTAGGAAGAAAGAGAATCTTGAAAAAGATTTTTAGAAGGTCGAGAAGAAACTACGTGGATTTCCGCCTATAACAAAGGAAAGGATTTATTTATGAAAATCAGTATGTACATGATCGAACGCTGGATGAAGGAATATTCTCCCATTTCGATTATTATCAATGGCAAAATGGACTTAGAAGGCGTGCGCATGTTCTCAAGTACACTCCCTTCTGATCCACGCTACATTTACGTCGGAAGAACTGCGGATTTTTTACCAGAAGCAAATTCCGAAGAAATCCTGTTAATTCATCAAAATGACGTCATCCATCTTCTGACAGAAGATTTGGAAGATGTTTTCAATCATATCGAATCCGTTTTTGAATATTATCAGGAACTAGAATACGAATTAATGCTGGCCATCCATTTGGATCATCCAGAGCAACGCATTATCGATTTATGTCAGCGGGAATTTGGTCCTTCTTATATCATGAACCAGAAATATCATATTTTGGCCATATCCAAACCGCAAATTCCGGGTGACTATAAAAAAATTTGGGAGGAACTGCAAAAAACAAGAATTGTTTCTCTCGAAGCTTTGTATGACCGAAATACGGTCGCATTTTATCAAAACATCAATCGTAAAGTACACAATCTGATTTTTCAAAATACGCAAACGGCTCCTTATCTGCAAGGGGTTATGAATACGTATTGCAGCGAGGAAGGAAATATTATTGGACAATGCATGATTGCATTTGACCGCCGGATTGAAACAGCAGATTTGCAATTGATCGATGTTATCATGCAATTTATGAATTCGATCAAGAATAAACCACAGCAGGACATCGGCAGTCATATCAGCGAAATTTTACTGGATACAGTGATTAATCAGCACGATTTAAACAGCGAAGATCTGCTGAAAATCTTCAGCCTGCAGCGCTGGGCCGCGGATACGCAGTTTTGTATGATCGCATTCAAAACCGTTGTTCCTAAAAATGCTTCGAATAACAGTCAATGGAATCAGCTTGCCAATTTGCAGTACAATCTCTATCGCAAGTATATACAGTCGGTATCCATTCTGAAAGAAGATCATTTAATCTGCTGCTTCCCTGTCAATTCAGCAGCTATTTCCAAATTTCCGGACTACATGCAGGAGCAGATTTTGAATTCTATGAATCCTTCTTATACAGCTGCCGGATTTAGCTATATTTACAAGGATTTTACAAAGTCTTTTTACTATTACAAACAGGCTCGTTACGCTTTAATGCACGGAATTGCACACAAACAAACCTGCACTTCTATATTCGAATGTGCACTCGATACAATGATTGCGAGCGCCGACACAGAGTTTAAATTAGCCAGCATCCATCCTCTGATTCCGCTTTTAGAAGCATACGATGCCACCAATAATACTGACTACGGAAAAACACTCTGGCTCTATCTGCGAAATGATAATAGTTATCTAGAAGTCGCAAAAGAGCTTAACGTGCACCGAAATACGATTTTATACCGGATTGAAAGAATACTAGATCTGTATCCACAGCTAAATGTCAAAAATCCTTATGAAAAAGAATATCTTCTTTATTCATTTCGTATCCATCGTATTTCCCAAAAAGAATCCTTTTCACGACAAACTGACAAATCTGTCGTATGACCATTTCGTTCCCGTTCCATTCTGGATAATGCCTTACCTTGTAAGATATTATCCAGTTTTTTGTGCGTAAAATACAAAAACAATTATTTTTTTCCAAAATCAACTGTCATTTCCTTGTTTTGGAACTGCACTGCATCGAGAATTAATCCTCATGACACAAGCAGGCTATACACCGATCGAAGTGCTTAAAAGTGCGACTGCTGACCCTGCTGAATATTTTGAAAAGGTGGCTACCGCAATCCCACTGGCTTTAGACGGTGGGTTAA
>CAZTHP010000039.1:0-10940 GCA_964613155.1 uncultured Lachnospiraceae bacterium
TTATTGGTGGATTTTTAGGCTCGGTGTGTCTAGTGCTGGTGCTATCCAGTTAGGTTTCCCTGTAATCACAAACCAGGAAGACAACATGTGGAACATTCCTAAGTCTCTGATCATTCAGAAAGATACTACTAAATTTGATCCTACTTCCCTGGAAGCTAGAGATATCAAGATTAAGATCGTTCAGATGGATATCCCTGTTTCTTACGCACCTGCTTTCGAAGGTGAAATTATCCGTAGAAAACAGATGCGCGTAGAATTTGACGGATCTGACCCGGTACAGAATGGTTTCGAATTGGTTCGTACTCTGCCTTTAGCAGAAGTAGAAGACCACAAGATCGAAGTTATCGGACCTGAAATCGACGAAATGCCCGAAGGCTCCAAACAGTCTATCGCATGTGTAGTTGAAGTTGCTGGTAAAGCAATGCAGACTGACTTCGAACCCGTATTTGAACGTAAATTCCACAACTTCATCAACTGTCTGGAAGGCGTAATGCATACTGGTCAGCGTGACCTGATCCGTATCCGTGTAAGCTACGATGCATTCAATGCAGGCTTCCGTGCAAAACACTTCGGTGAAGTTTTATACGCTAAAGTTAAGAGCGAATACGCAGGCGTTGTTGACAAGTGTCAGGTTAAGATCATCACAGATCAGGCTCTGGTTGCTCAGCACAGAGTAGACTGGGCTCAGGCTGCTTACGATCAGCGTGATGCTAGACTGGAATCCTTAACAGATGAAAACGTTGATGTATACTACAGCTGCGTACTGTGTCAGGCATTCTCACCTTCACATGTATGTGTAGTAACACCTGAACGTCTGGGTCTGTGTGGTGCAGTTTCATGGTTAGATGCAAAAGCTACCAACGAACTGGATCCTACAGGTGCTTGCCAGATCATCGGTAAGGGCGGATGCATTGACGAAGAAGTTGGTGCATATGAAGAAATCAACGATGCAGTTAACAAATACAGCCGTGGTGCAGTTGAAAGAGTTACACTGTACTCCATCATGCAGGATCCTATGACATCTTGTGGTTGTTTCGAATGTATCTGTGGTATCGAGCCTTGTTCAAACGGTGTAGTTATCGTTAACCGTGAACATGTAGGATATACTCCTTTAGGTATGACCTTCGCAGATCTGGCTTCCATGACTGGTGGTGGTGTTCAGACACCTGGTTTCATGGGACATGGTAAAACTTTCATTGCTTCTAAGAAGTTCATGAAAGCTGAAGGTGGTATCCAGAGAATCGTATGGTTACCTAAGGCTCTGAAAGATCAGTTACATGACAAGATCAATAAGAGTGCAAAAGAACTGTACGATATCGATAACTTCGTAGATATGATCGCTGATGAAACTATCTGTGAAGAAGATCCCGAAGCATTAATGGCATTCCTGACTGAGAAGAATCATCCCGTACTTGGTCTGGAACCCTTAATGTAATTTACTAAAAAAGATAATTATATTGTAATTTGTGTGTCGGGTACAAAATAATGTACAATTTTTGATAATTTCTCCAAAAACTATTGCATTATTTGTCAGAGTGTGATAAATTATTAACAACGGAGCCCGTGCGCACAGGGATAAACAAGCCGCAGGTGGGGAGGGGCTCCCCCACTTGCGGCTGGATATTATGAAAAGGAGGCAATTAGGATGCCGTTTAATGGAAAATCAGGAAAATTTAAAGCTGCTATTAAAGAAGTAGAAATCGGCTGCGGCGCAAAAGCCATTAAGCTGGGAGGAGAAAACGTTCTTCCTTTCTATACTTTCGATGGTGAGATCGCAAACGCACCTAAAGTTGGTGTTATGATTTCTGACAAAGGTCTGCAGGATGGAGAAGTAGAAGGTGTTGCTGCTTACTACGCTGGCTGCGCAACTGTTGCAGATATGGCTAAAAAAGCTGCTGAAATGCCCGGAGCAGACTTCATCGCTCTGTCTTTAGACAGCGCAGATCCCAATGGTGATGACAACTCTGTAGAAGCTTGCTGTGAAGTTGTTAAAGCTGTTGTTAATGCAGTTGACGTTCCCGTTGCAATTATTGGTTCAGGTAGTGATGAAAAAGACAATGATCTGTTAGTTAAAGTAGCAGAAGCTGCTGAAGGTAAAAACGTTCTGATCATGTCTGCTAAAGAAGGTACATATAAGACTGTTGCTATGTCTGGTATCCAGGCATATCACCACAAAGTAGCTACAGAATCTGCTGTAGATATCAACCTTGCTAAACAGCTGAACGTACTGGTATCTCAGCTGGGCGTACCGGTTGAAGAAACTGTTATGCATATTGGTACAGCTACTGCTGGTTATGGTTACGAATATGTTTCTTCTACTCTGGACAGAATTAAAGCTGCTGCTCTGGCTCAGAACGATAACATGCTTCAGGTTCCGATTATCACACCTGTAGCATCTGAAACATACGGTGTTAAAGAAACACTGGTTTCTGAAGCTGACGCTCCTGAATGGGGTTCAAGAGATGCAAGAGCAATTAATATGGAAGTTGTAACTGCTGCTGCTGATCTGGCATCCGGTTCCAATGCTGTTATTTTAAAGCATCCCGTATCTGTAGCAACAATTAAGACAATGATTGATGAATTAATGTAATTGCGCGGAAGGAGAAAAAAACTATGGCATTAACTGGTATTCAGATTTTTAAATTAACACCCAAGAAAAACTGTAAAAAATGCGGTTCCCCGACATGTATGGCTTTCGCTATGAAAGTTGCATCAGGTGCTGCTACAATTGATAAATGTCCTGAAATGTCTGATGAAGCTCTGGCTCAGTTATCTGAAGCTACTGCTCCGCCTATGAAAACTATCAAAGTTGGTGCTGGCGATGCAGAAGTTACTCTGGGCGGCGAAACAGTTCTGTTCAGACATGAAAAAACTCTGGTTAGCAAAAACGTATTCGCTGTAACTGTTACAGCTGAAAACGCTGACGCTAAACTGGCTGCTATTCCTACAGTAGATTATGACCGTATCGGCGAAAGAATGTTCGTTGAAATGGTTAACGTTAAATACACAGGCGAAGGCGCTGACGCTTATGCTGCATTAGTTCAGAAAGCAGCTGGCATTGGCAGAGCTATCGTTCTGGAATGTGCTGACGCTGATGCTGCAAAAGCAGCTCTGGCTGTTTGCAAAGATGCTAAGCCCATCCTGAATGGTGCTAATGCTGACAACTGGGAAGCTATGAACGCAATTGCTACAGAAGCTGGTGTTACATTAGGTGTAACTGCTGATACTATCGATGCATTATACGATACTATCGCTGCTCTGGAAGGCGCTGGTAACAAGAACCTGGTATTTGACTGTGGTTCCGTATCTATCAAAGATGCATTCGGCAAAGCAGTTCAGCTTCGTCGTGCAGCTCTGAAAGATGAAAACAGAACTTGTGGTTATCCTTCAATCGTTAACCTTGCAGAACTGGCTCCTGGCAAACCTGAATTACAGGCAGCTCTGGCAGCAGTATTCACTGTTAAATACGGTTCCATCATCGTTATGGATGATATGTCTTATGCACAGGCTCTGGCTCTGTACGGCTTAAGACAGAACATCTACACCGATCCTCAGAAGCCCATGAGAGTAGCTCCTGGTATCTACCCTCTGAACGGCGCTGATGAAAACAGTGTATGTGTAACAACTGTTGACTTCGCTCTGACATACTTCGTAGTATCTGGCGAATTAGAGCGTTCAGGCGTTCCTTGTAACCTGTTAATCTCCGATGCAGGCGGTATGTCCGTACTGACAGCATGGGCTGCAGGTAAATTATCTGCTGGTACTATCGCTAAATTCATCGAAGAAGAAGGTATCGAAGATAAGATTAAGAACAGAGAACTGATCATCCCTGGTAAAGTAGCTATCCTGAAGGGTGAAATGGAAGCAAAACTGCCTAACTGGAAGATTACCGTTGGTACTCGTGAAGCAGTTCAGCTTGTTAAGTTCATGAAAGATTACGCTTAATCTTTAAGCGAATTTTCCTAATATCAAGTTTCAATCTGATATTATAATGATTGTTGGACGGGAAGGACGTTTATCCCTTCCCGTCTGATATAAATGGAGATTTTATTTTGCATCGGACTATCGCTTTGAGTGGCAATAGTTTAGTATACATAAAGGAGACAAAAATATGTCAAGATTTGTAGTTATTGGTGAAAGAATTCACTGCATTTCCCCTGTTATCCGTAAAGCTATGGACGAAATGGATCCCGAACCGATCTTAAAGAGAGCAAAAGAACAGATTGCAGCTGGTGCTACATACATTGATGTTAATATCGGACCTGCTGAAAGCAACGGCCCCGAATTAATGAAATGGGCAGTACAGCTGATTCAGGGCGAATGCGACAACGTTGCACTGGCACTGGATACTGCTAACATGGCAGCTATCGAAGCTGGTATTTCCGTATACAATGATGTAAACGGTAAACCCCTGGTTAACTCCGCAGATGCTGGTGACAGAAGAAAATATCTTGACCTGGCAGCAGCTAATGGTGCAGCTTGTATCTGTCTGTGTTCAGCAGGTGCAGTTCCTGGATCAGTTGATGAAATCCAGGGATTCTGTATGGATCTGTTAGAGCATGGTTTAATGCTGGGTATGGATGCTGAAGATATGTGGATGGATCCTCTGTTCCTGGTTGCTAAAGGTATGCAGGACAAACAGCAGCAGATTCTGGACGCTATCAAATTCTTCACAGAAAACGGCCTGAATTCTACTGGTGGTCTGTCAAACGTATCCAACGGTATGCCTAAAGAATTAAGAACTAAGATGGACTGCGCTATGATCGCTATGTGTATTTCACAGGGTCTGACATCTGCTATTATCAATCCTAATGATAAGAACATGATGGATATGATCAAATCTTGTGATATCCTGAAAGATAGATATATGTACGCAGATTCTTATCTGGAACTGTAATTCAGTCTCTTAGGAATATCTAAAATCTGAATAATATACGTGTAATTTAACAGCCGGTGGGGGGAGCTGTAAGGCTCTTTCCTGCCGGTTTTTTCATTGTGTTGCATTCTAAAAATCAGTAGGTTTGATTTTAGAGTGCAATTTTTTTGATTGTAGCAGTCTAGAAAAGAACTTTTTTGCAAATTGGGAAGGTTTATACAGATACCTATATTTCATATGAATCACGATAGAATTTAATAGAAAATCTAAGTTTCATGTAACAGATCACGATAGAATTTAATAGAAGATCTAAGTTTCATGTAAATTACGATAGAATTTAATTAGGAAAATCCAGGCTTCATGTAAGTAACGATAGCTTCTAAAATAATGAAATGTATGAATTGACTAAAATGTGTAAAACTAAAGAAAAAAACGAATAAAATAAGCTAAGCGGAAAAATTGAATAAAACAAGCTAAGCGGAAAAATTGAATAAAACAAGCTAAGCGGAAAAGTTGAGTGAAATAAGGTAAGCGGAAAAGTTCAGTGAAATAGGGTAAGTGAAAAAGTTGAGTGAAACAAGTTAGACAGTCACACTTATGTCTTAAAATTAACGAAAAAGAGATGATTTTCTGGACAATATGTGATAAGATAATAAAGACGAAATTTGGACTTTTCGTAAAGTCCGCTCAGAAAAATCGATTGATCTGAGTGAATAAAACAAGCAGAAGATAGTATTAAAGGAGAAGAACGATGAGTGTATTAACTAATTTAATTTATGCAGGTTCGAATGCAGTTGCAGGTTTAACAGAAGGTGCAGTAAATGACGCTATTGCAAAATATGGCGCTGACCAGAGTATTTCTTTTGGTGATACTGCATATTTTTTACCGACTATTTATGCTGCAACTGGTGTGAAGGTAACGAAATTAGGTGATCTTCCTGCATGTTTAAATGTTTTAAAAAGTCTTATCAGTAATAAAGAAGATTTAGGAGAAGCTTTGAATGCAGGTCTTGCAACTGCTGTTGGTGCAGAAATTCTGGAGGCTTTAAAATATGTAAATTCTGCTGATCCTTATGCAGAAGAAAGAGGAATTGGATTTGTTAGTGATCCGATTATTCGTTCTTTAGGTGTACCGTTGGTAACTGGTGATATTCCTGGTGTGGCAGTTGTATTAGGAAAAGCAGATGATCCGGCAGATGCAGTTAAGGTAGTAAAAGATTACCAGAGTAAAGGTATTATGACATTCCTGATTGGTGATATTATTGATCAGGTAATCGATGGCGGTGTTAAAACCGGTCTGGAACTGCGTGTAATCCCTCTGGGACATGATGTGACAGCTGTAACACATGTTGTAACGGTTGCAATTCGTGCAGCTTTGATTTTCGGTGGTATTGAGCCTGGTAATTTAGCAGGATTACTGGAATATACAAAGAAGCGTGTTCCTGCATTTGTTAATACTTTTGGTGCATTGAATGAAGTCGTTGTTTCAGCAGGTGCTGGTGCGATCGCACTGGGCTTCCCGGTTGTTGCAGATGTTGATCTGGGTGAAAATCAGGTACCGGGTGCGCTGGAATCCATGACCGATCACAATGAAATCGTTAAAAAATCTCTGGAATTAAGAAATATTAAGATTAAGATTACGGAAATTCCGATTCCCGTTGCATTTGCAGCAGCTTTTGAAGGTGAAATTATTCGCCGCAGCGATATGCATGCGGAAATGAGTTCTCATAAGAATACAACATGTGAAGTTGTTATTATGAGACAGAAAGATGAAATTGAAGATCGTAAGTTCACTCTGGTTGGACCGGATATCGATGGTGAAGGTCTGGTAGAATTACCGCTTTCCTGTATTGTAGAAGTTGCTGGTGATAAGATGCAGGAAGATTTTGAGTCTGTAATCGAACGTAAGATTCATACCTGGTACAATTACATGGAAGGTGTTATGCATACTGGTCAGAGAAATCAGTTCCGTATCCGTATCAGTAAAGATGCTTACGAAGCTGGTCTGCGTTTGAAAGACTTCATGGAAGTTTTATATGATATGATCATTAATGATTTTGATACTGTTGTAGATAAATGCCAGATTACGTTCTATACCGATAAAGAAAAGGCGGCAGAAATTTTAGATACGGTAGCAATGCCGAGATACAATGCAAGAGATGAACGTCTGGAAGCATTAAGTGATGAAACAGTTGATGTTTTCTATACCTGTATTTTATGTCAGTCCTTTGCACCGGCTCATTGCTGTGTTGTAACACCGGAAAGACTGGGTCTGTGTGGTGCGGTTTCATGGTTGGATGCGAAAGCAACAAAAGAACTGGATCCGGCAGGTCCTTGTCAGATAATCAGCAAAGAAGGCTGTACAGATGAAGTGAAGGGTATTTACCCCGATGCAGATCGTATGGTAAATGAAGCGTCTCATGGTGCATTGGAGCATATTACACTGTACTCTCTGATGGAAGATCCGATGACTTCTTGTGGCTGCTTCGAATGTATTTGTGGTGTTATGCCGGAAGCAAATGGTGTTGTAATTTGTAACCGCGAATTTAAGGGTATGACTCCTACTGGTATGACCTTTGGTGAACTGGCTTCTATGACAGGCGGTGGTGTACAGACTCCTGGCTTTATGGGACATGGACGTCATTTCATTTCTTCTAAGAAGTTTATTAAGGCAGAAGGCGGTGTTGGCCGTATTGTATGGATGCCGAAGGAATTAAAAGATGATGTTGCACCTAGATTAAATAAGACAGCAAAAGAAATGCTTGGTATTGATAACTTTGCAGATATGATCTGTGATGAAACAATTGCCAGCGATACAGAAGCCGTTCTGGAATTTTTAACAAAGAAAGGTCATCCTGCATTATCTATGCCTGAAATTATGTAGGGGAATTATTTAAAGAAATTACTTTAGAGAAACTACCTAAAAAAAATATTTTAAAGAGACTACTTTAAGGAGATTACTTTAGAGAGATTACCTTAAAAAAATATTTTAAAGAGACTACTTTAAGGAGATTACTTTAAAAAGATTACTTTAGAGAGATTACCTTAAAAAATTATTTTAAAGAGACTACTTTAAGGAGATTGCTTTAGAGAGATTACTCTAAAAGAAATCATTTAAAAAAAACTACTTTAGATAGAGTATTTAAAAAGGAATCACTTTAGGGAGACTACTTTAGAGAGATTACTTTAAAAGAAAGCACTTTAAAAAGACTACTTTAAAGAGATTATTTTAAAGAGATTGCTAAAAAATACTTTAAAGTAAATTTATAAAGAAATTTATAAAAGGGGAAAGCAAAACAGCAATTCAATCGGAAACGGAGAAATGAGAGGGATTTTAAAGTTTTCAAGAAATTTGACAATCTTAAAGATTCTGGATTTTTGAGTTTCTGGTTGAATTGTCTGTGTAATATTGAAATTTTTTTTATGGAGGAAAAGTAATGGCACAGATTACATTTAAGATCAGTGGAAGTCCTGATGTGGTAATTCATGCGAACAAAGGGGAGCGTCTTCTGGATATTGCCAGAGATGCCAATGTTGCAATCGATGCGCCTTGCTCCGGTAATGCAACCTGTGGTAAATGTAAAGTAAAATTAGTTTCTGGAGAATTGGAATCTCCTAAAACACAGCACATTTCCGATGAAGAATATCAGGCGGGATGGAGACTGGCATGTATCAGTAAAATTCAGGACAGTGATGTTGTGATCGAAGTACCGGATATTGCATCTGCGTATAAGAGTCGTATGAAAGTAGCAGATTTAAGCTCTCCTGAAGAAATCGCTATTTTTGAAAAAATCAAAGCAGATATTGAGGAAAGTGGTATTTCCTTAACGAATGACATGGATCTGGTGGAAGTAACGATGAGTGAACCGACTCTGGATGATACGATGCCGGATAATGAAAGATTGACTTGGGCACTTCAGGAAGCAACAGGAAAAGAGAAAGTAATCCTTCCTTTTTCTGTAATGCAGAAACTTCCGGATGTTTTGCGTGAAGGAAAGTTCCAGGTAAAAGCAGTTATCAAAAATACTGAAACCACCTGTATGGTTTATGATATTTATCCTGCTTCTGTAGACGGAAAAGTAATCGGTATGGCTGTGGATATTGGTACTACGACCGTTTCTTCTGTTCTGATCGATATGAAAACAGGCGAGATCCTGGCTAAGGGTTCCGCTGGTAATGGACAGATCCGTTATGGCGCGGATGTTATTAACCGTATCGTAGAGCAGACAAAAGCTGGCGGTACAAAGAAATTGCAGAAAGCGATTATTGATGATACATTAAATCCGATGATCGCAAATATGTGTAAGAGCATTGGTATTAAGCCGAATCAGATTTACCGTATCTGTATTGCAGCAAACTCTACCATGAACCATTTATTTATGGGAGTAAATGCAGATCCGCTTCGTATGGAACCTTATATTCCGGCGTTCTTCCATTTGAAGAATATCTATGCTAAGGATATGAAGCTGATCATTAATCCGAATGCAGAAATTATGTTTGCGCCGAATATCGGAAGTTATGTTGGCGGCGATATTACAGCGGGTACATTGGCAAGTGAAATTTGGAACAGCGAAGAATTCTCAGTTTTCATCGACTTAGGTACGAACGGTGAAATCGTATTTGGTAATTCAGATTTCCTGATGAGCTGTGCTTGTTCTGCTGGTCCTGCATTTGAAGGTGGCGATATCAGCTGTGGTATGCGTGCAACAGATGGTGCAATTGAAGCAATCACAATTGATAAAGAAACGATGGAACCGACTCCCTCTGTTATTGGAGAAGAAGGTCAGGTTCCGATCGGTTTATGTGGTTCTGGTATTATTGATATTATTGCAGAATTATTCCGCTGCGGTATCATCAGTGCAAAGGGACAGATTGTTCGCGAAGGCAGACGTGTTAAAGTGGATGAGGATGGCATGAAGAGCTATGTAATCGCATTTAAAGAAGATACGGGTTCTGTTAAGGATGTAGAAATTACAGAAGTAGATATCGATAGCTTTATCCGTGCAAAAGGTGCGATCTATTCAGGTATTATCACACTGGTAGAATCTTTAGGATTTGACATGTCTGTTGTAGATAATGTTTACGTTGCAGGCGGTATCGGAAGTGGTATTAATATGAAGAATGCAGTTCGCATTGGTATGCTGCCGGATATTCCGTTGGAAAAATACAAATACATCGGTAACTCCTCTTTGGCAGGTTCCTACGCAATGCTGCTTTCGAATGAAGCAGAAGATAAAGTATCAGAGCTGGCTTCGAGCATGACCTATCTGGAATTAAGTACACATCCGGGTTATATGGATTCTTTCGTTGCAGCATGCTTCATTCCGCATACGGATATGAACTTATTCCCTTCTGCAATGGAGATGGAAGATTAATGGACAAGTTCTGCATGGGCAGAAGATCCATTTAAAAAATTAACGGAGAAAGGTAACAAAAAAGTGGAGAATAAAGAGTTTGACTACGCAAAAGATAGTCTGGAAATGAGACCCTGGGCACATTATCTGGAGCTCTATCAGGCAGCAGATCCGACAGAGATTTCAGAACGGACGGGGGTTTCTTACGACGCAGATGCAAAAGAGTTTTTCTTGCAGTTTATGAATAAGAATTATTATATCAGCCATCCTGGATTTGAAATTCGAAAAGAAGACGAATCCGATGATTCCTATCACATTTTGTTGGAATTTCATAAAGCAAAGATTTTTATCTTACGTTTTTTAACAGAATGTCGTATGACTCCAGCAAGTGGAAATTATATGTCTTATCGCGATATTCCAGATGGAGAACTGTATTTTAAATCTTTTCAGGGAAGATGTATTTTCCGACTGCAGTTTGGTTTTGGATATAAATTAAATCTATTTCGTGAGGGAATGGAGAAATTAGGCGCAGTTCCTGTTAATATGGGAGATGTGGCATATTCGTTTGAATTTATGAAAGGTTTATCCATGATCTTTATTTTCTGGGAAGGAGATGAAGAATTTCAGCCTTCCGCACAGATTCTTTTCTCCGATAATTTTGCTCAGATATTTAAGGCAGAAGACCTGGCAGTAGCAGGCGATATTTCCAT
>CAZTHP010000039.1:11040-23509 GCA_964613155.1 uncultured Lachnospiraceae bacterium
AGCAGGCGATATTTCCATTGGAAATTTAAAAGCAGTTGTTTAAGTGCTTTCTGGTATTGGCCGCAGCAGGCACTAGTTCCATTGGAAATCTGAAAGTAATCAATTTCAGCACGATTCACTCGTGAGCAGCTTGCGATAGTAGGTCGGTATGCTTTATCGCTATGATTTATAAGGAGCTGTTGCAAAATAGATAGAGAATGATTTGAGAATTCACTATCTATGGAGCAATAGCTCCTTTTTATGTAAAAATAAAAAGGAGCATCGCTCCATAACTTGAATTGATAACATCCGTTATTTTGCGGTACTCCAGTTTTCAGGATGGGAGAAGGATTGAATGAGCGAGTTATCAAGCTGCTTATTTTTCTCCCAGAACCCATTCTTCGTCCATGAAAATTTTGACATAGGAATAGAGAATACGGGGATCGACAGATTCCGGGTTTATGGGAGTAGATTCAAGTCCATAAATGGACTGAAATGCCTCGGTAAGCTGCTTGCACATTGCTTCAATCGTAAGGTTTGGACAGAAATCTATAAGATTTACCGTTGGTGCTTTTTCAAAGGATGCTTGCTGGGATTCGGGACTGAATTCCTGTGTCTTTACGTACTTTGGTATTTGGCTAAGGTCGGTATGAATCTGAATAACACCCTGGTGATAGCTGCGCAGACCGTCGGGAGAGCGATAAAAATGACTGATGGAAAAAGGCTGGTTTTCTATCGTTAAGGTATCCTCTCCTTTTTTCTGAACGGAAAGTCCGAGAAGGCGGCAGGCTTCGATTAGAACTTGAAATTGTTTTTCCACATTATAATTGATCGTTTTGGTTAAAAAAGTAAAATTCAGACTTCCAAGATCTTCGTAAATGGCACCGCCTTCCGACAGATGACGCAGAGGGAAGCCTCCGCTTTCTAGGAGTTTGTCAACCCAAATTGCTTGTTGAATATTTTGATTCACACCAAATAAAATTGCTTTTTCATTTTGCCAAAGATATAAAATAACCGTTTCTTCATCTACGGTATCCAATAAAAATTTTTCTAAAGCTAAATTAAAATAAGGATAAAAATCAGAATTACTGTGCGTAATTGTTTTTAATTTTGTAATCATGTAACGTCACTTCTTTTCCTTGGATTTCGCAGTAGGGCAGGAATTCTTTTCCGAAGAAATGATAAAAAGTGCAAAAATTTTGCGAAAAGCTGCCCTTGCTATTATCTATTATATCGAGGGGCTGCAAGCTTGTAAAGCAGTGGATTTTTGAGAAATTAGACATGCCGATCAAATGTTGGTGCAAAATTTAATCAGAATACAACAAAATGCATAGAACGGTTTGAATGTTTGCACAAAAAACACAGTTCTTGTGCACAAAAAAATACATAAAATCTCTTGTAACTTTTGGTCGAATGTGATATTCTTTTATATAAGATATGGTTAATGAAAACAATGCTGCATTTAATGATGACAAATATGGGGGGTCTGATTTAAATACATTGTTGATGGCACAGGCAAAAGATAAAGATATAAAACGTATGAATCAGTTTGGATAAATGTTGAAAAGGTGTATGTGGTGGGTAGGCATACAGCGGCAGATTTTAATAAGGTAAATGAAATCGGCATTCGGCGTTTATCGATGCAAGGGGGATGTTTTATATAGGAACGGACGGTCGGATGTCTGTGGAGTTCATGGCCTATTGACACGAAGACAGGTGTGGGATTCATGTGCGGATTCCTGCATCTGTTTTTTACTTTGAAAGTTATAAATTGCAAGTAAAAAATAAATGCGCGAAAAGCTCATTCCTTTAGGGATTGAAGGAATCGCACTGGAGAAGTTTAATAGTTTGTGTATGCTTATTTGAGTATTAGTTGTTGTCTATAAAATAGTAAAAGGTTGTGTATCCATTGTGATGCATGACCTTTTTCTCATAGTTATAGAGTTCTAAATGGTATGGGATACTGCAAATGGTGATTATAATTAAAAGGATATTTTTTGAACAGAGTTTTGAATGCTATTCGATGGCTGTTTTTTGAAATACAGCTAGAAAATAGCTTTAAAGCAAAACGTTTAAGATAAAACCTTTCAAGCAAATGATATACTATCTTTATCAACTAAAACAAATGATATATAATATACATGAATTAAACTAGATAGTATGTAATGCACATGGATTGTAATAGGAAACAGATTGTGCAATAGAAAGGACTTTGTATATGGGAAAACAATTTTGGAAACCTGGAAATATGTTATATCCAGTTCCGTCTGTTATGGTAAGCTGCAAAAGAGAGGATGAAAAGCCTAATATTATTACAGTAGCCTGGGCATCTACTTCCTGTTCGTCTCCGGCGATGATTTCGATTTCTATTCGGCCGGAACGTTATTCCTATCAGATTATAAAAGAGACCGGAGAATTTGTAGTGAATCTGGTCACGGAAGAATTGGTATATGCGGCAGACTACTGCGGTGTGAAATCGGGTCGGGATTTGGACAAGTTTGAGCAAATGAAACTGACACCATTGGAATCGAAAACGGTAAAAGCACCGGGAATTTCAGAAAGTCCAGTTAATATTGAGTGCAAAGTGGTTCAGATTATTCCATTAGGAAGCCATGATCTGTTTATTGGTGAGGTGACTGGTGTTACAGTAGATGACCGCTATCTGGATGAGAATGGAACATTTCGTTTAAGTGATGCAGGACTTGCGGTATATTCTCATGGGGAATACTATGGATTAGGTAAGAAAATTGGAAAATTTGGATATTCTGTCGCAAAGAAGAAAAAGAAAGCAAAGAATAAGAAACCAACCGGAAAAACCAGTAAGTAATACAGATTTTCCCGGTTAGTGAGGCAAGATGGGCAGAAACTCAATCTTTAGCAAAAAACTTATCTAAAAAGCAGAATCTGTCAGTGCAGATGTGTGAGCAAAATCAGTTGATTTGCAGGTTATACCACTTGACAGGGAAGAAGAGTCATCTGTTTTCGAAGAAGTATCTGTCAAAGAAACTATTCTCGAAGAAGAAGTATCTGTCGAAGAATCCGTTTTCGAAGAACTATCTGTCAAAGAAGCAGTTTTTGAAGAAGCGTCTGCAGCGGAAGCGGCACGTTTGCGGTTTCGGCTGGCAATCATGCCGCCGATCCGGCCGCTTTCCTGAGCAGAAAGCGCACCCCATCCATGTTCCCGAATTTTATCTTCAAATCCCAGTTCTTTGGCAATTTCAAATCGCATCCATTCCTGTGGCGTCATCGTATCGAGTTCTAAATTTTTCTTCTTTTTTGTCATTCTAATCTCCATTTCTTCGCCTATTTCGGCAATCTCATTTTATAGTAATTCTGAATTATGCTTGTTTGTTGCTTTCAGCCAGGATAAGTACGGATTAGTACCTGCAGTGTACATTTACAAGTTTATTCCGATGTTCGTATAGTATGGGAAAATCATTCCGTTTTTATCCCGAAATTGAAAAAATATGTAGGAAAGGAATCCGGCGGAAAGGATGAACTACTGCATTTTTTGTGTTATAATGGGCGTTAGTGAGTCAGTGAGAGCTTTGCTCATTTATGGCGAACGATGAAATTAAAATCGAATTTTATATAGAGAGGTGTATTATGGCGAAAAGTACAATTGAAAGACTGCGTAAGCTGATGCAGGAACGTGGAATTGATGCGTGGATGGTGACATCGGCAGATTATCATGATTCCGAATACGCAGGTGATTATTTTAGACTGCGCAGTTATTTATCCGGTTTTACAGGTTCTGCGGGTACTCTGGTTGTGACTATGGAGGAAGCGGGTCTGTGGACCGATGGTCGTTATTTTGTTCAGGCGGCACATCAGCTTCAGGGAAGCGGTATTACCTTATATAAATCTGGTCAGAAGGGGGTACCGGAGATTCCGGAGTTTTTAGCAGAAAAATTGCCGCAGGGAGGTTGTCTGGGATTTGATGGACGGACAGTAGGGCAAAGCTATTATCTGGAATTAAAACAAAGTCTGGAAGAAAAACAGATTCGATTTTCGGTTTTGGAAGATTTAGGCGGTGCAATCTGGGAAGAACGTCCTGCTTTATCTTGCCAGAAAGTATGGGCTTTGGATGTTGAAAAATATGCAGGGATGACAACGCTTCAGAAATTAGAGCTGGTTCGTCAGGCAATGCGTGAGGCAGGCGCAACGGTTCATATTCTGACCAGCCTGGATGATATTGCATGGCTGTACAATATTCGTGGCGCAGATGTGACCTGTAATCCAGTTGCGCTTTCTTATGCAGCAGTTACATTAGAAGAAGCTGTTTTCTTTGTTCAGGAGCAAGCTTTAGATGCAGAGGTTCGTACTGGTTTAGCGTCTCAGGGTGTATCAGTTCAGCCTTATGAAGCTATTTATGAATATACCGCTTCTTTAAGTTCTAAGGAAACCGTTTTATTGGAAGAAAGCCGTGTAAATTGTGCAATTTATGCAAAATTACCGCAGGGAATCAAACTGATCGATCAGATGAATCCTGAAACCTTGTTAAAGGCAGTAAAAAATCCCGTAGAGCAGGAAAATATTGTAAAAGCTCATGTGAAAGATGGTGTGGCTATGGTTAAATTCCTGTATTGGCTGAAACAGAATATTGGGAAAATGCCGATTACGGAAATGAGTGCAGCAGCATTTTTGGATCAGAAGCGTTCAGAGCAGGAAGGTTTCCTGGATTTGAGCTTTGGAACGATTTCTGCATATGGAAGCAATGCAGCGATGTGCCACTATTCTGCTTCAGAAGAAACAGATACACAGCTGAAAGCAGAAGGCTTTTTCCTGGTGGATTCCGGTGCACAGTATTTAGAAGGAACAACGGATGTGACTCGTACGATTGCGTTGGGACCGGTTAGTGAACAGCAGAAGCTTCATTATACTTTAGTATTAAAAGGTATGATTCAGCTGGCATCCTTACATTTCTTATATGGATGCAATGGAGCAAATCTGGATATGATGGCAAGACAGGCATTGTGGAGTTATCATTTGGATTTTAATCATGGAACTGGACATGGAGTTGGATATTTGTTAAATGTGCACGAAGGTCCGAACCGGATTCACTGGAATCCAAAGCGCAGTACCGCGATTATGGAACCGGGAATGCTTACCTCAGATGAACCAGGCTTATATTTAGAAGGACAGTATGGAATCCGTACGGAAAATTTACTGTTATGTCAGGAAGCAGGGGAAAATGAATACGGTCGTTTCTTAAAATTTGAAACCGTGACATTAGTTCCGATTGATAAGGCTGCTATTGATCTTTCTTTGATGACAAAGGAAGAAGTGACTTGGTTGAATGCTTACCATGCGAAGGTTTATGAAACACTTTCACCTTTCCTGGATGCAGAGGAAGCTGCATGGCTGAAGGATGCATGTAGTGCACTGGAATAACAGAAACTGCCTTTGGGCCGGTCAGGATAAAAATGAGATTGATCAGGCGGGAGGATGGTAATATGGAGAAAAGCAAAATGCAGAAAGAATTTTTTGCACAACAGGAGAAATTATCTGCGATCGTATCGCCTCTGACTGCCTGGTTTTCGGAAAATCAGAGAATTCTTCCCTGGAGACAGGAGCCGACACCGTATCATGTTTGGATTTCGGAAATTATGCTGCAGCAGACTCGTGTAGAAGCAGTGCTTTCTTATTATGAGCGTTTTTTAGAAAGACTTCCGAAGCTTTCGGATTTGGCAGCTGTCGAAGAAGAAGAACTGATGAAGCTTTGGCAGGGGCTCGGCTATTACAATCGTGCCAGAAATTTGAAAAAAGCAGCAGAGCAGACGGTTCTTGAATATGGCGGAGAACTTCCGGCAGATTATGAAAAATTGTTAAAGCTGCCGGGAATCGGCACGTATACAGCAGGGGCGATCGCTTCGATCGCCTTTGGTATCCCGCGGCCAGCAGTAGATGGTAACGTGCTGCGGGTGCTCAGCAGAGTTTGCGGTTCGATGGCAGATATCAGTCAGCCCAAAGTGAAGAAGCAGCTGGAAGAACAGATGCTTCTGATCATGCCGAAAGAGAAACCGGGTGATTTCAATCAGGCATTGATGGAACTGGGAGCACTGATCTGCATTCCGAATGGTGCTCCACATTGTGAAGATTGCCCGATTGCAGGGCTTTGTCAGGCATTTGAAGAAGGCAAGACGGATGTGATACCGTATAAAGCACCGAAAAAAAGCAGGCGCATCGAGGAACGAACCATTTTACTAGTAAAATGGCAGGAACAGTATGCAATCGAAAAACGTCCGGCAACTGGTTTGTTGGCAAATCTCTATGAATTTCCCAACCTGGAAGGATGTTTCAATGGAGAACAGCTGACGGATTATTTGATTCAGGCAGGAGAAACGGCATTTACAGCGGAGCCGCTTCCTGCTTCCAAACATATTTTTTCGCATGTAGAATGGCGTATGACTGCGTATTCCATCGTGCTGCGCAAGAAAAAAGGCAATCGATTCCAGTTTTATGATCGGGAGGAAATCTTAGAGCAATATGCGATTCCATCGGCATTTTCTGCGTATTTAGAAATGCTGAAGTAAGTTTGCAATATGCGGCAGTTTGAAACAAATCTAGAGTTTTATAGTGCGCTGTAGGATTTTGGGTAGCGTTTTCGGGAAAATTTAGAATTTTGAAGTACAGAAGAGTTTGGAAAAATCCAGAATTTTGAAGAACAGAAGAGTTTGGGAAAAATCCAGAATTTTGAAGTACAGAAGAGTTTGGGAAAATCTAGAATTTTGAAATACAGAAGAATTTGGGAAAAATCCAAAAATTTGAAGTGCTGCAAATATTTTGAAGTGGAAGGCAAAAATACGTAAAAAAATGTTGGAAAAAGATAAAATATGGCTTGACTTATAATGGGTAAAGTGGTAAAATTTAAATTTACAGGAGTCAAATTTTATACTTTTGAGGAGACGTAAGAATGGGTGAAAAGAAATTACTTGAGGTTCTGAATAAGCTGGTTGAGCTCGGTAAGAGCAAGAAAGGTGTTCTGGATATGAATGATATCAATGAACATCTTCAGGGAATTGAGCTGACAGCTGAGAATCTGGAACACATTTATACGTACCTGGAAAACAAAGGAATCGATGTTTTGCGTGTGATGAATGATGAGCTTACAAACGCAGAAAGTGTGATCCTGGATTCGGATGATGATGATTTCAACGACCGGGATGAGGAAGAAGAAATCAATCTGGACGCAATCGATTTACTGGATGGAATCGGAACTGAAGATCCGGTCAGAATGTATCTGAAGGAGATTGGAACCGTTCCTCTGCTTACCGCTGAGGAAGAAATTGAACTGGCGAAGATGAAAGCTGAAGGCGATGAAAGACAGCGTACAAGAGCAAAAGAGCGTCTGGTAGAAGCGAATCTGCGTTTAGTAGTCAGTATTGCAAAGCGTTATACAGGCAGAGGTATGAGTTTTCTGGATCTGGTACAGGAAGGCAATTTAGGACTGATTAAAGGTGTTGAAAAGTTTGATTACACAAAAGGTTATAAGTTAAGTACCTATGCAACATGGTGGATCAGACAGTCTGTAACAAGAGCACTTGCAGATCATGCAAGAACAATCCGTGTTCCGGTACATATGGTGGAAACTATCAACAAGATGTCGAAGATGCAGCGTAAGCTGACTCTGGAATATGGCTATGAGCCTTCCACAGCAGAACTGGCGAAAGCTCTTGATATGACAGAGGAAAAGGTAATGGAAATCATGCAGATTGCGCGTGAACCTGCATCGTTGGAGACACCTATTGGTGAAGAAGACGACTCCAATCTTGGCGATTTCGTAGCAGACGGCAATGCCGTGACTCCTGAAGGCAATGTTGAGTCTGTTATGCTGAGAGAACATATCCAGACACTTTTAGAAGATCTGAAAGAAAGAGAGCGTCAGGTCATTGTCCTGCGTTTTGGTCTGGAAGATGGTCATCCCAGAACACTGGAAGAAGTCGGCAAAGAATTTAGTGTAACAAGAGAACGTATCAGACAGATTGAAGCAAAAGCATTGAGAAAGCTGCGCAATCCTGTCAGAAGCCGCAGAATCCGAGATTTTCTTGCATAACATAAGCGGAATAAATAGCTGTAAAAAACGATATATAATAAACAAGGGGTGTTGTATAAGCTTTGCGATATATGACATCCCTGTTTTTATAGGTAAAATATGCAAACCGTTATCGTTGGATAAAACGGATAAAAGCGAAGCGTATTGTGTAACTTTGCAGCAGCAAAAGGAGAAGGTCGATATTGGAAAAACTAGATACTGGCAGAATCCGCACAGAAAGCAGCAGTGAAAATAGAAGTGATAGAAATATGAGTAATCAAAATCGTTGTGATGAAAATATAAACGATAAAAATAGAAGTGATAAAAGTATGAGCGATCAAAATCGTTGTGATGAAAAGAAAAGCAATAAAGGTATGAGTAATCAAAATCGTTGTGATGAAAAGAATTGGAACGCTAATAAAATCGATCAAGAGAAACATAAGAGTAAGAGCAGTAATTGTAATGATAATAGAAGGAATCTTGTTCCATGCAAGAAAAGCCATCCTGCTCCGAACAATCAGAAGCAAAATTATCAAAAAGAGCTGGAAAAAACATTGGCGACTCTTGAAAAGGAAGGCAGAGTTCCTTCTCTGCTGCTTCATGCCTGCTGCGCACCCTGCAGCAGCTATGTTATGGAATATCTGGCATCACATTTTTCAATTACGATCCTGTTTTATAATCCGAATATCAGTGAGGCGGCGGAATATGAAAAAAGAAAACAGGAACTTTTGCGTCTCATCCAGGATATGCCCTTTTTACATCCGGTTTCCTGGCTGGAATGCACCTATCAAGCAGAGGAATTTTATCAGGCAGTACCGTATCGAAAAAGTGATCAGGAAGGTGGAGAAAGCTGTTTTCAGTGCTACCGCCTGCGTTTGGAAAAAACGGCACAGGAAGCGGCAGCAGGAAAGTATGATTATTTTACGACAACACTCAGTATCAGCCCTTTGAAGAATGCCCAGAAGTTAAATGCAATTGGGCGGGAGTTGTCAGAGCAGTATCAGGTGCCGTATCTGTATTCGGATTTTAAGAAAAAAAATGGTTATAAGCGGTCAATTGAACTCTCAGCAGAGTATGGATTGTATCGACAAAATTACTGCGGCTGCATTTTTTCCAAAAAAGAAGCCCAGCTGCGGGATAATACACCGTAATTTTCCTGTTAATAGGGTCTAATGCGTGAAATTTTGGCAGTCGTATGGAAAAATATGCACAAAAAATGCTGGAATCTCTTTACAGTTTATGAAAAAAAGTTTAAAATAGAAACATATTTCCGCGTGCAGGAGGCAGTATGCCCAGCATGACGGACAAGAATCCCAGGAGGAAAATCAAATGAAAGTATTAGTAATTAACTGTGGCAGCTCTTCATTAAAGTATCAGCTGATCGACTCTGAATCAGAAGCAGTTCTGGCAAAAGGTCTGTGTGAAAGAATTGGTATTGACGGTGTTCTGACCCATTCTCCCGCTGGCAAGGATAAAGTTGTATTCAACGATCCCCTGCCGAACCATACTGTAGCAGTCAGCAATGTATTAAAACAGCTGACAGACGCTGAAAACGGCGTGATCGCTGACCTGAGCGAAATCGGTGCAGTAGGACATCGTGTTGTACACGGCGGTGAAAAATTTGCAAGCTCTATCGTGATTACAGATGAAGTAGTTGCAGAAATCGAAAAGTGCTCTGATCTGGCACCTCTGCACAACCCTGCCAATATCATCGGTATCAACGCTTGTAAGGAACTGATGCCTGGTGTACCTATGGTAGCTGTATTTGATACTGCTTTCCATCAGACAATGCCTGAAGAAGCTTATCTGTACGCACTGCCTTATGAATATTATGAAAAATATGCAGTTCGTCGTTATGGTTTCCACGGCACCAGCCACAGCTATGTTTCCAAACATGCAGCTGAAGTACTGGGCAAGAACATTGAAGATCTGAAGATCATCGTTTGCCATCTGGGTAATGGTGCTTCTATCTCCGCTGTACAGAATGGTAAGTGTGTAGAAACTTCTATGGGTCTGACTCCTCTGGAAGGTCTGGTTATGGGTACTAGATGTGGTGATATCGATCCCGCGATCCTTGAGTTAATTGCAAATAAAGAAGGTCTGAATGTTGTAGAACTGCTGAATGTATGTAACAAGAAATCTGGTGTACAGGGTATCTCTGGTGTATCTTCTGACTTCCGTGATCTGCATGCTGCAGCAGAAGCTGGCAACAAGCGTGCACAGGCTGCTCTGGATGTATTCTGCCATCGCGTAGTGAAATACGTAGGTGCTTATGCAGCTGTTATGAACGGTGTTGATGTAATCTGCTTCACTGCTGGATGCGGCGAAAACGATATCGAAGTTCGTGAACAGATTATGGGACGTCTGTCTTATTTAGGATGCAAGCTGGATGCAGAAAAGAACAATGTTCGTGGTAAAGATACTGTTATCACAACAGATGATTCTACTGTTACTGCTATGGTAATTCCTACAAACGAAGAACTTGCAATCGCAAGAGAAACAGTAGCACTGGTATAAGATATTGTTTCTGGCGGAGTCGATGGGAGAAGCGGAAAAGATGCTTCCATCTCCGACTTAGCTTTTTGGAATGTTCAAAAAATCATAGAAATGTGATTTGATAGTATGAAAATGAAAACTGTTATTCTGTTTGAAACAGCAGGATAGCAGTTTTCTGCATAGAGAAAGGTCCATATGGTTAATCAAAGCGTTGTAGTTGCAGAGCCAGCGGGACTTCATTTACGTCCTGCCGGCAAATTTGTGAAACTGGCGAGAAGTTTTCAGTGTGATATCACCATTCGTACAGGAAATCAGAGTTTAGATGGCAAGCATGTGATCAGCATTTTATCTGGTGACATTGCGAAGGGGGATCGGATTAAAATTTACTGTGATGGAGAAGATGAAGAAGAAGCACTGGAAGCGTTGGTTCGAATACTAGAGCAAGTCTGAATGTTGACGAGAATTTGGTTCTGGAAGCGGATTCAGTTTGTTTTGAAAAGCGGAGCAGGTTATTAACAAAGTATGGGGAAACGGAATTATTTAGAAATGAATTATTCAAAATAGGGGCAGAGATCACTCGCATGAGTCGTCTCTGCCCCTGTTTTTGCTGATAGAAAAAGTTTATCTAGATGCCTTACGTGTTACAGTTTATTGAAATCGTAACTCTAGACGTGTTACATTTCATCGAAATAGTAGTCCAGACGGCTGACTTCTTTGAAATCACAGGCTTTGTACAGTCCCATGGCTTCTTCGTTTAAGCTGGATACCTGTACGCCGATTGCGTTAAAGGAATCTTCACATAAATTCATCGCTAACTGAACCATCTGTTTGCCATAACCGCGTCCCTGGAAATGAGGCAGGACACCGACACCAAAGAGGAATACGCGGTCACCGTCGAGTGTCATATGGAACAAGCCGACCGGTTTGCCGTCATCACGAACAGCTAAGAAGTTCTGGGTTGCTTCCATCTTGGTCGATTCCAGGAAAGTCAGAGTTTCTGATTTTCCATCGGCGAAGATGTTGGTGTGCATCATATAGATAGCATTGGCATCGCCGGGATCATTAGGATCCAGCTGTTTTGCAGTTAAATGAAGACCTTTGGTGGAAGCGTGGATATCTCTGGCCAGTACGAATTCGGAGTATTCATAGTGCATTTCCAGTGCTTTAAAGGTTGCCAGTGCGGAAGGGCTTTTTCCGTCTGTTAAGAACATCAGTTCCATATCTTCGATGTGGGGACCCAATACCTTTAAGGCTTCCAGCCAGGTTTTCATAAAATAACCACGGCGTCTGGCAGCAGGGAAGGTAAAGCCAACAACTTCACCATAATAAGGGGAGGGCATGAAAATCGAAACAAAGCTGATCAAATAGCCATTTTCTTCGCACAAGAACATACAGGGCAGATCGGGATCGAAGTTGCCTTCGTTTGTTAAAGTCGGTGTGATCATAGTCGGTTCTTCTGCGCGACACTGATTAACTAATTCCATGACGTTTTTAATCTGCCGTCTGTCCAGTTTATTCAATTTTTTAATAACCATTTTTAAATCCTTCTCTCATTTTGATATTCGTTTTATAGTAGAATCATAACAAAAAATATCGTATTTCGCAACTGTTCCCGTTGTTTTCGCATAAAAATATGTAACAGAAAAAGAAAATATACTAAAAAAAGAAACGGTATTTTCAATGAAATTAGATAAAAATTGGAATTTACACGGGCTTGACAGTCTACTTTGCGGAATATAAAATAGCAAATAAAAGGAATAAGGAATAAGGGAGCAGATAGGATGGCAGAACAGATAAAAAAACGTAGTGAAGTTTGTATAGAAGATACCTGGAGATTGGAAGATTATTATGAAACCGATGAAGCGTTTCTGGAAGCTTGTGCTTCTTTGAAGGAACAGATTCCCGGTTATCGGCAGTTTTGCGGACATTTAGGGGAGTCAGCAGAAGTTTTATATGCAT